>JBDNFQ010000159.1:0-3533 GCA_041689715.1 Bacteroidia bacterium | reverse complement strand
AGATCTATTATTTGCGTAATAAGAGGTTTGTTATTATTTTTACTTCGCCTAAAGAGTCCCATATTTTGAAAGTTTTTTGTCGAACTCAAATTTATGGAATTCTAAAGGCTTTTGTTTATTCTAACTTTCGGATGCTAGTGATAATACTTTTCTTATTCTACACTTTAGTACCGTGGTAACTATATACCTAACATGGAATTACAATAAAAATCTCAATACGCTACATATCAACCACTTAATTATTTTTAATTAACTAAGGGGTGAAACTATTGTTACACTTACTTTCAAAATATCCCCTTACTATTGCTATAATAAAAATAGATGAAACCGTTATTTACATTATTCATAACAGCAATAGCATTTGTAGCGTGCAATGCCCAATCAGGTGAAGTTGAAAGTCTTAGTCAACAAGACCTTCCTTCTATGCTACAGGATGAAAACCTGATACTAATAGACGTTCGAACTTCAACTGAAATAGCCAGCGGATACATACCAGAGGTAGACCATTTCATAGATATAAACGAGGCTAATTTCGAACAAAACATAGCAAAACTAGATACCACCAAAACATACGTATTATACTGCCGTAGTGGATCTCGTAGCAGTAGAGCAGCTTCTTATATGTTAAAAAATGGGTTCTCAAAAGTATATAATCTAGAAGGGGGTTTCCTAAGCTATTCCGGTGAGCTAAAAAAATAAGTGGATATGCAGATCTCATCCCTATATAGTACAGCAAAAGGAGTATTACTCTCCCTAGCAATAGTATTCTCTGCTATACTCCTCAGTGATTTACTAGGTTTCAATGCCATACTATTGGCTTTAGTCATAGGGATTATAATAGGCAATGCCATGCCATTACCAGAGGTCTTAGATTTCGGCATAAAAACGGCAAGCGGTAGATTCTTAGAAATTGCCATTATACTAATGGCTTTCAGCATAGACTACGGGAGTTTTCTAAAACTGGGATGGGAGACTATTCTCATAGTAGTAGTCACTATATCCGCAGTTCTTCTGATGACTATTTGGCTAAGTAAAAAAATGAACTGTCCTAGTACCGCAGGACTATTAGTAGGATTTGGCACAGCTATATGTGGCTCCTCTGCCATAGCAGCTCTAGCTCCTAGCGTGAGCGAAGACAAGAGTGATATAGGCATATCTATGGCAGTGGTCAACTTATATGGTCTTATAGGTATGCTACTGATTCCACTTATCACGCAAGATTGGCTCACAGATATACAAAACAGTATTCTTTTGGGTGCAAGCTTACACTCCGTAGGCAATGTGGCCGGTGCAGGATTTGCAATGAGTGAAAACATAGGAGAAATGGCCGTGACTGTGAAACTAGGACGAGTAGCATTGCTCACTCCTGCACTATTGATTTTTGCCCATTTTACCGCTAAAAAATCTAAATCTAAGACAAAGAAAAAACTTAACCTACCGTGGTATCTCATTGCTTTCATCTTGATATCTATCATAGTTTCTATTTTTCCATTTCCAGAGGAAATTTTAAACTTCAGTAAAAAAGGCAGCAACTTTTTATTGGCGACAGCAATGGCAGCTATAGGATTAAAGGTCAGCTTCAAAACATTACTAAGTTCCGGTAAAAAAGGATTGGTCTTTGGAGCAATACTCTTTGCTGCACAGCTTGTAGTAATTGCAGGTTTGATGTGGATGTTTTTCTAAAATATTTTAAACACTTAGGTGTAACCTGCTTTTCACTGAGAGTGATGGCTTCTTTATAAATCGCTTCATTTTGCAACCGTAAGTCTAAGAAAAAAGGTAAGATCATTCAATTTCAGATCTTTGATGAAAAAACACGCTCATAGCTACGAGGTTCTGGCAAGAAAAGGATTGGTCTTTGGGGCAATACAATATCCTGACTTTGTAGTTATAGCTATTGTAACGATACTTGTACAATGAAATACATTGTAGTACTCAGCCTATTCTTTTGCTTTTGTTCTGCTCCGCAAAAAGTAGATAGTTCTGGAACCGTAAAACAGATAGATTCTTTATTGAATCAATGGCACACAGATGCGGCCAATGCTAACTTTGAGAGATACATAGGACTAATGGACAGCACCTGCAATTATATAGGTACCGATGCTACCGAAAACTGGATCCGTGATGATTTTGCCGCCTTCTGCAAACCCTACTTTGACAAGAAAACGACTTGGGATTTCACTACCCTGCAACGAGACGTTCGGATCAACGAAACGGGAAACACCGCTTGGTTTGATGAGATATTGGATACACATATGGGCACCTGCCGTGGCTCTGGTGCTTTAGAACTGAAGAACGGCAAATGGAAACTAATGCAGTATGTACTAAGTGTAGCTATCCCGAACGAGAGTATGGAACACGTGAAAGTGGCTAAGCATATGGCAGATTCTTTGTACAAATACAAACTCAAATGACCAGTTCAAAAGTCTAAGATTAAAAATAAGTATAAGATTGACTAATGCATCTCTTCGCTCTTCCCGTAGACCCATCTAAAAACTACCTACCAGAAGACGGCTCGGCAAACTACCATGGTACTATTACTCCTTAGCATGAAGCTACACCATCCTGCTCAATACCCTAAATTGGGGAAATGATAAATTCTACATCTTTGGTAAACCTTGGTATGGAGCAGACCGAAAATTTGCATTCCAGCGTACCAAAACCAAAGAAGTAGTGAACATCTACCTCGAAAGTGGTAGCCTATTGGTGATGAAAGGGGTTACTCAAGCTCATTGGTCGCATAGATTACCCCCTACTAGAAAGGTACTTACGCCCAGAATTAACTTAACTTTTCGTACTATTTCTATGTAATATTTGAGGTAAAAAACTGTTTCTCAGTAATTTTCTCAAAATAATTAATTATAACTGCCTGAAAATAAGGGCTATTATTACCTTTGCAGTGGATGAAAGTAAAAAACCTGAAATGGGGACCAAGCGGTCCTAGACCATTGCCTCAAGGGCACAAATCTTGGTTAGCATATTGGGTTAAAAACTATGGCGGTGTTGCTACTGTATGTACAAATAAAAATTGTGACAATAAAGCAACGATAGGTGGTCACGTGATGCCTCCCGATGGTAAGCGAAGTAACAACTGGTTTATAGTACCTCTATGCGATATATGTAATTCTGAAAGAAACAGACAAGAATTTGATGTAGAGAGAAGACATTTGGTCGGTATAAGTAACCAACTCTCTTAAGAATAACATCACTAAATAGGGTTACAAAAAATAACCTTCTATCCTACTATCTTCGCACCTCTGAAAGATATTCTTCTTATAACACCACCTTTTACTCAGCTCAATACTCCGTATCCAGCTACTGCGTATCTCAAAGGTTTTTTGAATATAAAAGCCATCTCATCATTTCAGATGGACCTAGGCATAGAGGTGATCTTAGAATTATTCTCCAAGGACGGACTTGAGCAATATTTTCTGTATGCTACAACTAATGAGACCATTGAAAGTGAAAATGCACAACGAATCAACTCCCTAAGAGCAGATTACATCAAAACCATTGATTCTATTATTAGCTTT
>JBDNFQ010000158.1:0-7682 GCA_041689715.1 Bacteroidia bacterium | reverse complement strand
ATGTAAGTTTTCCCTCAGATGATTACAATGGAAGCCAGTACTCAGGAACAAATGCTACTTTTGGTGGTATGCGAGTAGGTAATTATATTTTGTATTTGGATGCTGAGAATAGATGTAACGAGCCAATGACGGCCAGTAAAAATGTCTCGATTGTCCCATTAATTAGCGGCTGCGGCTCGTTTAAGAAAGATCCAGATTTAGAATATACTAACACACTTAAAATCTATCCAAATCCGACTTCTAATGTATGGACCATTACGCTAAATCAGGAATACGATTATGAGATAAATCAGTATCAATTGGTAGATATGTTTGGTAAAGAGGTTTATGCCGCAGACCAATTAGGAGCCTCATTTATAGAATTAAATAGTGAAGGATTGCGACACGGCATCTACTTTCTAAAGGTATTCACCGCAGACGGCAATAAACACATACATAAACTAATGAAGCATTAAAAATTATGAAGAACATAGTATTATATACAATGGTCCTCCTTGTAGCAATGAGTTGTAAGGACAAACCCGAGGTAGAACCCGACAAATGGGCTTTACCTTCACTTACTTCCGAAGGAGCAAATACCTTCGGATGCTTAATAGACGGAGAGCCTTTTGTAGCGGACTATGAAGTTATCCCTTGGGGAGGGGATGTATCTATTTCTGCGGAATTTCAAGATCTCAAATACGTTGGTTGCAGAGCTGAGGATATAGAACTGAATAGAAGCTCTATTACTTTGAGAGCTTATTATGATACAGATAAAAAGCACTATAATTTAGCCACTGATTCTGTACATCTTCCGACCCAGTATATTGATTATCGTTCCTTTGGAGGAAGGCCGTATAGAATAATTGAGTCCGAACCCCAATGGGTAAAAGTTCATTCCTTTAAAAATAATGAATACGTGTCTGGCACATTTCAGTTTACAGGTGTAAGTTCAGAAGGAGATACGGTCCGAATAACTGATGGGAGATTTGATATAGCTATCGACTAGAAATAACTAACCGCTGACTATGGTCAGCGGTTTTATTTTGAAATTATAATTAGATGAGAAGAACTACAATTATATTAGCACTATGCCTTATTGGCCTTTTTACACAAGCACAGACGCATAGTTGTTTTAGCATTAACCCAAAGTTGGGTTTTATGGGGCTCGACACATTTAGTAATGCTCTAACAAGTTTAGAGCTTACTTACCAAAAAAAATACACTGAATTTTCTGTAGAATATGTTTTGAAGCACCCAAGATTTTTGGGTATTCAAGATTTAGCACCTGACTATTTTCACATTATATAGGGAAAAATTAGAACATTTTGGGATATTCCTATTAAACGTAATGCTCCAAACAGGTGGCGACTAGCTGCTGCTACAGGTATTGGTTTTTCTTTTGGTAAAAAAGTGGAAGTAATCATTATCCCAAGCCTAGGTGTCTATGAAGAGCGAATAACTTACTATAATGCATTGAACATACCCATTGAAATTGGAGCCTATTATACCAAACCACGTTTTGCATTTGGACCTGAGTTTAACTATAATATCAACAGTCAATTCAATTCATTTACTTTACAGTTAGGTTTTAAATTTGCACTACTGAACAGCTATTTTCCATAGCATTTTGACATTAAAATAGAAAGGCTAATCACCAACACATGTATATACAGAATGCCACTCCAGCGCACAAACCAGCCCGAGGTGTTACTCCGCATATACCACCGTCAGACTGTCTAAAAACCCCAGCTAGGAAAAGAGGATAAATCTCATGGATATACAGCTATAAAATTGTATCTTAGTAGCAATGAATTTCATCACAGGATTCAACCGCAATCAGACCGTATTGGTACCTCAAAGCTATGACCAGCTGATCGCCAAAGATAATGTAGTACGTTTTGTAGATCTATTTACTGACGCCTTAGATGTAATAGATAAAATTAACACAGTAGTACAATAAGCAATTTTAGCATGTGCCTCAGATTATAAAAACGGGACTTTAATAGTCTTCGCTTTTAGCACCTTATTTCTCACTTTTACGTATATCTCTGAATCCAAGGCGGCAAAGGCTGGTATCACATACCCCATTCCTATGGCTTTGCCTAGGCTCGGGCTTTGAGTACCGCTGGTTACCTCTCCTATAGTATTGCCATCTGCATCTACTAGCTCATAGTGCTGACGTGGGATTCCTCTATCTATCATTTCAAAACCCACCAACTTACGGCTGACTCCATTCTCTTTTAGGCTCTTATGGTATGCTTGGTTATTGAATGGCTCTGCAAATTTGGTGATCCATCCAAGGCCCGCTTCTATTGGAGATGTAGTATCATCAATATCATTACCATATAAGCAATATCCTTTCTCTAGACGTAAGGTGTCTCTGGCTCCTAGTCCACAAGGTTTAATGTCAAACTCCTTACCTGCTTCCATTATAGCATCCCAGATCATCTCTGCATCTGTATTCCAAGTATATATCTCAAAACCACCTGAACCTGTATATCCTGTATTACTGATAATCACATCATCACTACCACCGAAAGTACCTGCATCAAAGTGATAAAATTTTATTTCACTTAGGTCTATGTCTGTAAGTTTCTGAAGTACTTTTTCTGCATTAGGACCCTGTACGGCCATTAGCGAGATATCATCAGACTGGTCTATCAACTCACAGTCAAAACCCTTGGCAATTTTCTGTTTCATCACCCAATCCCAGTCTTTAGCTATGTTACTTCCATTTACTACTAGTGTAAACTCCTCTGCAGTCCATCTGTATACGATAAGGTCATCCACTATACCGCCGACATCGTTTGGCATACAGTTATACTGAGCCTGCATGTCAGCTACTTTACTTATATTATTAGAGCAGATCCAAGCCACTAGAGCTTCAGCATCTTTACCCTTCACATTAAACTCACCCATATGACTCACATCAAACATACCTACGCTGTCTCGTACAGCGTGGTGCTCTGGAGTAAGGCCTGCATAGCTCACAGGCATATCAAAACCTGCAAAAGAAACCATCTTAGCTCCTAGCTCTATGTGCTTATTATATAGTTTGGTGCGTTTCAATGCGTTTGTACTTGTAGACATGGCCGCAAAGTAAATATTAAGCTTGAAATATAAATATGAAATCGTATTGAGAAGCACAAAAAAAAGCATCCTGCTGAGCAGAATGCCTTCCATAGTGAAATAATGCGTAATTAAAACACACATATTTCACTATTACTTTTACCGCAGCTGTACTTACTCCGTCTGATACTTGTATGAAGTACATACCTGCTGGCACGTCTACATTCACAGCATTATTATAGGTAACCAGTTCTACATAGCTCATAGGCATATCAAAACCTGCAAAAGAGACCATTTTGGCTTCTAGCTCTATTTGCTTATTATATTGTAGGGTGCGTTTATACTTGTAAGAGTAGTCGCACAGTAAAAACTTCACATCGATGGTAATTTGACTTTTACCGCTATAACTATTTTTTACATTCGATTGATACTAGTATTTCAATCTATCAAGAAGAAAACATTTTCATAAATACTATTTATCTTTCGTTGATTTTTCTTTGAAGGAGCGTAAGAAAGAGTGCTGCCATCGATAGAAGTAGATATGCTCCAATGGCTATCTCCAAAAAGTTGCTTTGCTTCAACTAATGATATCTTAGTTGTATATCTGATCACAAAATAATCTTTTTTCTTTTTAAGAAAGAACTTTTCTAAACTTGACATAGACCCTGTTTTAAGAGTACTATTCTGAATTATTAGTGCATCAATCTGACGAACTATATCTTTAGTTTGCAAAGTGAAATTCAGAAAAACTGAGTCCTTTTCTTTCAGTTTATTATCAGTTACAAATGTAAAATCTGCAAGAATAAATTCATCCTTCTCACTACCGTAAAATTCTAAAGGTTTTATGAAATACTGCGTACCTATTCCTCCCCGATAAAAAGTCTCATACAGATTAGAAGAGCTCCTAGTGTACAAACTTCTAGAGCACGAAGTAATACCGAGTAATGTTATCATAATAACTATAATTTTATTCATCAATTCTTATTTTCTGTCTTAAAGTGTTTTAATAATGCACTTATTCTAGCATGTGGATATTCTTGGCAAAAAGGACTCACTAGCAGGAGATATTGCTGACCGCCGTACTTATGAATTAAAAACAACGCATCATTTTTATTCTTTGACACTCTAAAAGCTTTTGACTCATCTTTATTAATAAATAATTCACTATTAACAGGAATAGTCACTTCATTAAATTTATCATATCCGAGCATAATTCCTAAACTGTAATCTGCTAAACTGTCTGAAAAACATATCATAAGTGGAGCATTAAACTCCGATGACTCTACAAAAGACTCGTACTGTTTCACTCTATTACTTGTTAATTTTTCTAATCTAACACCTTCAGGCAACTCAAAATACACAGGTGGCACCAAATCCGCTTTAACACCCAAGTCACCGTCATTATTTTGCTCTCTTGAACACCCCACATTGAGTGTAAGTAATAAAACAAAACCCAATACTGGTATAAATAAAAAGAGGGCCGAAACCCTCTTCATAAAACTTTGTGTTATTGCTAATGTATTACTCTCCAGTAACAATTGTTTCATAAGTGACAATTAGACCAAGTATATCGGTTCTTTTGATATCTACTGTAGATATTTTAGAGATGCCTCCGTTTTCTGCTGCTGACTTTATACTAGCATCAGCATTAAAAAAAAGTACACCCAAATATCCTGTAGCTTTAGCTGTACCTACTTTCTCACCCACTGGGTTACTTGTAGCATTTACAGGCAATGTCAGAGAACAACTAGACATCATTAACAACAAGGCTCCTATGCCTAAAATACTTTTGATTTTTTTCATGGTTTATATATGTTTAGAAATTTTAATTATTCCAAATATAGTCCTATTATCATCACATGCAAATAACAAAAATGCTAACTTCATTTTTTAAAAAATCTTGTGCTACTTTGAATATATACATATTAACTCTCTACGTTACTAACCTAAAGTGTTCTTAAACTGCTCAAAGAAAGCCCGATTACTCTCCTTACTGGTCTGCACTTCTAAGATAAATGCCCCTTCACTTCCGCTCAGCATATCATATCCTTGGGCAAATTTCCCTATAGTATCTGCTTTGAAGTAACCCAGCCCAAAATGCTCTGCAAGCTTATCAGCCTCGTACGCATGAGGAGTAGTTTGATACTCCATAGAATCTCCCATCTTATCCGGACCACTGATCATCTCAAAAATTCCTCCTGAATGATTATTGAGTAAGATTATTTTCAAATTCTGCGGCAGTCGAGCATTAAATAATGCATTGATATCATAAAAAAAAGCAACATCTCCTGTAATGAGGTATACGTCCTGCTTAGTAACCAGTGCATTACCTACAGCAGTGCTCGTACTCCCATCTATACCACTGGTACCTCTATTTGCATAGACTATATTATTACTCACATCACTGTTTAGCAAAAAAGAAACATACCGCACTGGCATAGAATTACTGATATGTAGTGATGCCTTCTTAGGCAGGTTATTAACCACATAATTAGTTACTGTAAACTCATTGTACTTACTCCAGTCCAATGCACTAAATCTACTTTTAAACTCCTGTGTCATATTGAGCCATGCATTCACATACGCTCCATCACGCTCTCCATCTATATCTGCATCCGCTTCATCTACGGGCCTTACGTCTTCAGGATTTAGTAGCTGCGGATTACTGCTAAACATATCCCCTACCTCGAAGTACTTTGTCAGATGTATATGTTTCTTGGGTTTATGATGCTGGAGAAATCGCTTTAGTCCTTTGCTTATAGTGGTAGTACCTGTAGTGATTAAAACATCTGGTCTCAGCACACTGAGAAAATCCAATCCATTGGTCTTACTCAAAGCAGAAAACAGCATAGCATCCCAATAGTGGACATCACTCGTCTGATTACTAGTAATGTCAGATAACATAATAGTCCCATCATCACTACCTACGACTATATTCTCATCACTCTCCATCCCATTAAAAACGAGCACTTTTTTTAGGGTAAAGTCTTCTTTGAGGTGAGCAGCTATACTGGCTACGCTTATGTTTTTCTGTGTAAAATCCTTGAGTCTCTTAGTTTCATTAGTCAGTCCTTCTTCTGTAAACCTATAAAAAGGCTCTCTGATGGGAATATTGATATGAATGGGACCACTGATTTCAGAGTCTAGACACTTCTGTACTCTAGTGGCCATATCTCTAAATACACTAGTATCCTCATATGTATCTGGAGTTTGAAACTCTGCACGTATGTGATTCGCGTACACCCCTTTTTGGCGAATAGCCTGACCATCCCACGCGTCTATCTGCTCTGGCGGTCTGTCTGCCGTGAGAATAATAAGTGGTACTCTAGCGTAATATGCTTCTGCTATGGCAGGATAATAATTGAGAGCAGCAGTACCACTGGTGCAGCTGATTATCACCGGTTCACGAGTAGCTTTAGCTATACCTAAGGCTACGAAAGCTGCACTACGTTCATCTATGATACTATGGCACTGTTTATCACTATGATCCAGTGCATATATCACAGGGGCATTTCTGCTCCCAGGAGATATCACCGCATGACTTCCAGGCAGATGACTTATCAGAGTATTAATACAGTGCTGTACGCTCATTTACTCTTCAAAAGTACAACCACAGAATATGTAGTAACGCACGCTCTTACTATTTATGTACAGTCTAACCTACTACGACAATAAGGAGTGACCAAAGACCACACCAAAATACGTACCCCATATGAGAACATTCATACCGTTCGCAATGTCCTTAATTATGGATACAGTATAGCTGAAATATCCACTCAAAAACTTTAGCTTGAATAGGGGGCAACTTCATTTCCATTTTCTGGACCAACAGACAGACTATTATACCTTTAAAATTTTTGGAAGGCACTAATTTACTAAACTATATCAGTAAATATAGCTACAATCACTAGGATAAATGACCGCCAAAATGAAAAATACTGCCAAAACAATAAAGTCTGAACCTGCAGATGTGCAAGTCCTGCTAACCAACAACAGAGTTACCTGATTAACATAAACGGTTCGCATATAAACTGATTGTACTGGTATATCAAATGTTATTTCAGCTCGCTGCATTTTTATGAGCTTTCTATAATTGAAAATCAGGAAGGCGGATGTACCAGCAACTGATAGTGTTTACCTCACAACTCTATCATTAAAAATGTTTACTTATATAGAAGACTAAGTTCAAATTCTATCCTAAATTTGCCATTCATTATAAAACAATGGCAATCGAATTAAAAATTCCTTCCGTAGGAGAATCAGTAACTCAAGTAACTATAGCTGCATGGCTCAAACAAGATGGTGACTATGTAGAAATGGACGAAGCTGTAGCAGAGCTAGAAAGTGATAAGGCTACTGTAGAACTAAACGCTGAAAAAAGTGGTGTTTTAAAGATACTCATAGAAGAAGGTGAAGATGTAGAAATAGGTGTAACTGTAGCCACTATAGATACAGAAGCTGCTGCTCCTGAAGGTGCTCCAGCAAAAGCTGAAACTGCCCCGGCCAAAGCTGATGCTATAGTAGACCCTTCGACGGAGCCTGTGCTGAGCGATAGTCGAAGTGCTCAGGATGACAAAGCTGCAAAAGCAACCAACACCAACTACGCTACAGGGACTCCGAGTCCTGCTGCT
>JBDNFQ010000157.1:0-3101 GCA_041689715.1 Bacteroidia bacterium | reverse complement strand
GGTAGACATGAAGTTTCTGAGCATAGTGAATAAGATGGCCCCTTTTGGTCCAGCTAATCTGACTCCTATCTTTTATGCCAAAGGCTTAAAAGATGA
This sequence comes from Bacteroidia bacterium, assembly GCA_041689715.1. GTDB lineage: Bacteria > Bacteroidota > Bacteroidia > NS11-12g > UBA9320 > UBA9320. The sequence goes on along the minus strand of JBDNFQ010000157.1, from coordinate 3,005 downwards.
TGGTACAGGTAAGATCATAGGGAAGACTGCCGAGCATCTCCGGCTAAATGTGAAGCGTACGAATGATTCTCTCGCAGCTGTTGGATTTGGAATGGCGGAGAAACTAGAAGCCATCAAAAAAGCAGACTCTTTTGAAGCCTGCTTTCAGATTAATGAAAATGTCTTTCGTGGTACTAGTACCATTCAGCTCATGCTGAAAGATGTACGTACTACCAGCGGTGTTTGATATGCTTACGCTTAGTTAAGCTATAGTCTAAAGCTATATACCCAACAGCTGATAGATTAGTAGCCGAACCTAATCGAGCATCTTTATACATATTTATAAAACCGTAGTTGCTTCTTGTTCCAAATATCAATCTATTCTTTCCGTCTCTTATACTAAAATTGACCCCAAGACCTACAGTAACTCCAACATCAAATTTACGTGGTGTAAGGTTGCTAGCAGGAATAGAATCTTCTAATGCGATCCAAGTAGAAATCACAGTTGGATCTGCAAATGTATTTACAGATAACCCATAAGATACGTAAGGTCCACCTTCAATAAACCAATATGATTTTGGCTGTCCTACTCGGTATGGTATAAGTTCTTTCTTTTTGAAAGGAATAATATACTGTAGCGTTAATGGGATTTGTATATAGGTTCCTCCGCCAGTAAAGTATATTAGGTTGTTATCTACGTCGAAAGTATTTGTAGGGTAAAATAATGCTCTAGTATCCATAAGAATATCACCTTCTACCATCATTCTTTTAGATATCTGATGCTTATATCCTACACCGCCTATTGCTGACAATCCACCTAAGCTACCATTATATCCAGATGCTAATGCTAATCCTCCTCCTGCTTTAGTTGTGAGCCACATTTGTGCATTACTTTGTAAAGAAAAGAAGGCTACTGCTGCTAGAGCTATAAAATATTTTTTCATCGTTAATTGCTAATAATTGTACAAATATAATTTAAAACGGATATTAGTTATTCAATAGTATGGTACTTTTGAACTTAGCATGCGATTACGAGCAGAAAATCTTATAAAACAGTACAAAAAACGGAAGGTGGTAAACGACATGTCACTTGACGTGGAGCAAGGCGAAATAGTTGGTTTACTTGGGCCAAATGGTGCCGGTAAGACTACTACTTTTTATATGGTAGTAGGTTTGGTAAAACCAGATTGTGGTAGGGTTTTTTTAGATGATGAAGAAATAACGGGCAATGCCATGTATCAACGTGCTCAAAAGGGTGTAGGCTACTTACCTCAAGAAGCTTCTGTTTTCAGAGATCTAACGGTGGAAGATAATATAAGTGCTGTGCTAGAAATGACGAATAAGTCTAAAGAGGAACAGCGTGAAAAAACGGAATCACTTATCGCTGAATTTGGATTACAAAAAGTACGAAAAAATATCGGTAAGGTACTCAGTGGTGGTGAGCGTAGAAGATGCGAGATAGCTCGTGCTCTTGCTACAGATCCTAAGTTTGTATTACTAGACGAACCTTTTGCGGGTGTAGACCCGATAGCAGTAGAAGATATTCAAGAAATAGTGCAAAAATTAGTCACTAAAAATATCGGCGTACTCATAACCGACCACGATGTGCAAGCTACCTTAAACTTGGTAGATAGAGCCTATTTGCTTTTCGAAGGAAGATTACTCAAAAAAGGAACACCTAAAGAACTAGCAGAAGACGAGATGGTTCGAAAGGTATATCTGGGTAAAAACTTTGAATTAAGATCATAAAAGAAAGAAAACTCATTTCTGAGACGCTTCATCCACGTCTCTTGTAGAGGACGTTGATGGCACTAGTGTGTCTACTTGGAGACTTTATTCTGTGCTCTCAAGGCCTAATGGTTCCTTGAAGGAAAATTCAGTATTATCTAGCTATTTATAAATCTTGCCAAATTTAAAATTCTCACATTTGCATCCTCCACTTTTTAGCTGAACATCTTCAATTTTAGAGATATTTGATGATTTAATCTTCTCATTTAATTTATTTATTAGAATGCCTATTTTTTCATCCATAAAGCAATTGTAGATTTTAAAATTAAAGTGACTTTGAATATTGTGCTTTGAAATATACCCAATGATTTGAACTGAGTTTTCTCCTTGTATTGAGATATCGCCTCTGCATCCATAATTATTCATTAGCTTTAAACTATCAACAGAAAGCAAAGTTTGACTTATTTCAGCAGTCTCATTTACTTTTTGTCTATAAACCATTTTACAATCATTAAAATAGAGCAATTCTTTTTCTGTTAGAAACCATCTTTCTTTCAGTTGATTATCAGGCCCAAATAATGCTATGTCGAGCTCAAATTGATTTATACTTTCTTTTATGCGATTTACATTTTTTGTTGAACAGCCAGTAAAAAATATAAGTGTTATAATTATAAGTTTAAGTTCGTTCATCTTTGCCTAACTAATAATTGCTTGGTTCAAAATTGTCAATGCTACCGAAATTCTTTAATTTCTGAGCAAAAACTGATGAGTAAATACAGGAAACAGCAAAAATGTATAGTAACTTTCTCATGTTCTTTTTTAACGCCGTAAATTTAAGGATATTTTATTTGGTGGGTTTGTCTCAGTCTCCATCCACGTCTCTCGCAGAGGACGTTGATGGTATTGTTGTGTCTATTTCGAGATATTGTTTTGTGCTCTCAAGGCCTCAACGTCCCTTGCAGGAGACGTTGACTGCTGCTTTTTCGCTGCTCCTGCTCCCCTCTAAAACCGCCCTAAATACAGATGGGGTGGGGCAGGAAAAAGAAAAAGGAGAGAAAAGGGCAGAAAGTGAGTGTGGTATTGGGTTTGAGGTAGATAGGTGTGAGTGTGGAAAACTCGCAGCTTTAATTTGTCAAAAGGGAATCTATTCTAATCAATTCTTTTTTTACGAAAATATTTGTCTCATTATTTTTCCTTTTGCAGATTTCATACGGTTTGCCTGAATTTAGGAAGTGTTTGTTTTTAAGTGAGTAGTCTAATTTTTCAAAACAATTGATAATTATTGGTTCGGTTTTTTT
>JBDNFQ010000156.1:0-11585 GCA_041689715.1 Bacteroidia bacterium | reverse complement strand
GAATACCTCAAACGAAACCATGGGATACTCCTAGAGCAACTTGGAAAAAACAAGACCCAAGTGAAAGTTTATCGGAATGTGCTAGAGGATAAAAAGTTCCGTTTTAAATATCATACACACTCCCAGATAAACTTCAAAGGCAAAACATTTAACTATATATACGATTTAGCCTGGATGGAGTTTAGTGATGATGAGATACTGATTATACGGCAGCGATAAAGTGCATTATTCGGTGAGTGGGTACGTTTATTCTCATATCGTGTTCTCGAAAATATGCTTTTCTTACAATAAATCTAAAGGACTTTTAATAGTCTTCCTCCTTCACTAGATCTCGGCGGACACGTATTGCAGATATTAATCACCCGAGTATAAGCATCTGTAGTTTCACTAGCTAGTATGACCGTCTACAGATTACATTTTCCAGAGGCGGCTCCTATATAATTCACCTATAGTATAAAACACTTACGAGCATTTACAAAGTGGGTTAGGGGTTTTGCATTTATATCAAATTTAATAAATACAGCAACTACTTACCGTTCTTTCTCAGGCGGCTTGGTGAAGTAGATACTACTCCTTCAAAAACTTGCCTATCCAGTATCCGTCCTCTGTTTTTATTTTCAGGTAGTATATACCTATAGCTAAGTCTGAGATATCTATTGCGGTGTCTTCCTTGTTTACTTTACTTGCTTTTACTAGTTGTCCCATAGCATCTGTGATTTCATACGTACCCTTATTCACTTGTGCTCCTATGGAGTGTATACGTATTTCATTGTTGGCTGGGTTAGGATATACGGTCAGTCTGCCATTGGCTATTTTAGCTACTGAGCTTGCACTTTTGTCTATCTTGATACGATAAATGTTGCTAGTAGTGCCATCTTCAGCGGTCACTATAAATGGGATAGTATCACTATAATCGGTCACAGTAATACTGCTTTCTTGCACTACGCCACCTATAGCGGCAGTTGCATTTTCACTTAGCGTAAATAGGCCAATTAGGTTTTTGAGATTAGTACTTGTAGAAACCGTGATAGCTACTTTTCCTCCTGTGGTATCTCTGGTGATAGTACCGTCTGCCGCTGGATTCTGTATGCTAAAATCAAGAAGCTCTGCAGCAGTATTGGGCAGTAGGCTCACCGTGACTGCGTATGTTTTAGAGTAGTTAGTATCCTGTGCTATTACTTTATAGTGTAGTACATTGGTAAAATCATTGGATGTAGTACCACTCTGCTGCTCCGTTTGGTTTATAAAAACATGAGCACTATCACTCGTGGTATATGTGGCCGTGAGATTAGCTAACGCAGTGCCATAAGGCACATATACTTGTACAGTTCCAGTGGCTGTGTCTATAGAGGTGATGGTGCCAGAAGCTGCGGGCGTTACTATGTCAAAACTCAGGAGCTCACTTGCTTGGTTATCACGCACATATACATTGACTATATACGTCTTAGAAAACGCTGTGTTTTGAGCTACTACGAGATACGATACCGCACTAGAAAAATCATTGGGCGTACTGCCCGAAGTCTGAACAGTGCTGAGTACCGAAACAGTAGCACTATCACTGGTGGTGAATAGTGCCGTAAGATTAGCTAAGGGAGTACCGTAAGGCACATACACATCTATAGAACTAGCTGTAATGGTGCCTATGCTAGCCGGAGTCGCAATGCCATACGTGAGTAGGTCACTAGCTGTGTTTTTGGCAAGGATCACTTGGACTGTATACGTTTTGGATATACTTCTGTTTTGAGCTAAGACGGTATAAGTAAGAGCTCCTGTAAAATTATTTGACGTAACTCCAGAGGTCTGCTGTGTCGAGTTGACATATACTGTGGCACTGTCACTCACCACAAAGTGAGCAACAAGACTGCTTAGGGATGTACCATAAGGAACTATGAGCTCTACATCTCCACCCGCAGTGTTAGGTGTTATAGTACCGTTTACCAAGGGTGTATTGAGCCCAAAGCTGAGTAAATCACATTCCGTATTTTCGTTTTGTATCACTTCTACCGTATAGCTAGTTGTGATATTTGGGTTCTTTGCTTTGGCGGTATAAGTCACTACATTACTAAAATCATTAGCTGTAGTGCCAGAGGTTTGTAGAGCAGTGCCTAGATATGCCATAGTAGTATCGCTTAATGTAAAGGTAGATAGGAGAGAATCTACTACTGTACCAAAAGGGACATAGCATTTTATGTTGCCTCCTGTGCTAGATGGTAAGATGCTATCTTGTACAGATTTGCCTATAAAAGTGAACGACTGAAAACCCAAGAAAAACTGAGTGCTAGCAGAGTGAGTCGCATTTTTATTGCCTGCTAGATCACTTAATCTGTTGGGTAGTACGCTTATGGTAACTTGCCCATTAGCTATAGGTGCTATAGTAGCTGCGTAGGTATTTATATTTCTTTGCTTAAAATTAGATACCGTAGCATTGTTTGCAAATAGGTCAGCAATGTCAAATCCTGTAACTACCTCAGATGTTGTGAAAGTAGCTGTAAATTCATTGCTCACCGTAGGAGGGGGGAGTTGTATGGATACAGTAGGGCTTACATTATCTATGTAGATGGCATAGTCCTCACTTTGGCCATAGCTTAGTGTACCACAAGGTGAACTTACATTAGCGTAATCTGATACTACGCGTAGTCGTATGAACTTATTGACTACGGGTGGTGATGCAAGCGTAGTAAAGGTTACAGATCTGCGAGATAATCCACTACTAATACTTCCCACAAGTTCGTTAGCATCTAGAAAATCGCCATCATCATTATAGTCTATATAGACTTTTGAATTTTCGTTGTAATTAGTTCCATTGGTTACCCAAGCGGTATAATTTGTATTGGGTTTTAGTATAGTATTACTCACACACGAGAAATCTTCGTAAGATGCTCTTCCGGTACTAGATGCATTGGAGATAGTATTCAGTTCAAATTTATATACACCAATAGTATAACCGCCCAGTAGATTAGTGCTAGTGGAGCAGGTAGCATCTACAGTCAAGGGTGAATATATATAGTTTTTGGTTTCTATATCTGTACCTTGGCTATTGTAGACTTGTAGCGATATAAAATAAATACCTGATGTGGTGAATTTAAATTCGGCTCTGGATGATGTGGAGTCTGTTCCATTGACATACTCCCAACCTGTAGCTGGACTTATTTGCCATTTTCTTCCCAGTGGGGAGCCGTACGAGTTGTCCACGGCTATTATGGTGTTCACACAAGATTGTGTGCTTGCCGTGTTAATAGCGAAATCTGCGGTAGGTGCTACGGATGAGTTTTTAAATAAATCTGTTTGCCAAATACCTCTTCCCCATGTAGCTATGTGTAGCCGCCCATTTGCATTGGCATCATTCATAATTTCCATATCGGTAATCTTAGAGATAGTAGGTAGTCCCTGCGAAAAGGGAATCCAGCTACTTAAATATCGATTTCGGTAGTATACCCCAAACGCATTGCAAGCGTACATACTAGAGTCATATGCATTAGGATCTAGCAGAAACTTAATGATGTTAATAGCAGGTAAGTTTTTGGTTATTGCTGTCCAAGTACTTCCTTTATTGTGCGATACTAAAATACGAGCTTGCGTAGTCACTACGTAAATGGCATTAGAGTCAGAAGTAGAGGTTTCTACTTGCCTTATTTGCTCACCACTAGCGTATGGGAAAGAGGTGAGTTTGGAAAACGTAGGTGAGGTAGCATTTATATCTACACTGACGTATAGTGCTTGTGGCCTGAATGCTGCATAAAAAGTACCGCTAGAAGACTTTGCGTAGCTCATGCCCACTTCATCGGTGGTGCCAGAAAAAGTAGAAATTTTGGACCAGCTAACTGCCGTAGTAGGGCTAGCTCTTAGATTTTGTGTTCTGTAAATATCTGTAGTAGCTTCGAACATTACGGTGCTATCATTTGGGTGCACTGTATACACACCTCCACTTCCGTTTATGCCTCCCGTAGCGTGTGTTTCTACGTTTCTCTTAATACCTCCGTTCTCATAGACTATATCTTTGTCAAAAGCATCAAAAGCAAAGTCGCCTCCCCAGTCTCCACCTCTTACCGTGCTAAATTTTTTGTCTACCGCCACGTCCATTCCATTGTCTTGCAGACCGCCGAGTATGTTGTCTTTGTAAAGACCGCTACTTCCCATTGTATAAAATTCAGAGGCACTTAGTCCATCTTCCATAGTAGTCCAAGTATCGCCACCATTTGTTGTTCTGTCTATACCTCCATCGTGGTATACATATAGCTTTTTAGTATTAAAGGGAGAAAAAAGAAAGCCATGTTTATCTGCGTGTACACCAAAGGCCCACGGTGAATTTAAGTTAAATGTATCACCTCCATTGCTAGATTTCCAAAGAGTGATAGCACCCACGTACAGCACATCTGCATTATTTGGATCACTTTGTATAGCTAGATTGTATGCCCCTTGGCCATCCATGGTGCTGCCGTCACTTGCGTAGCCTAGTATATTTGGGGTATCTACCATTAAGGTAAATGAGGCTCCATTATTGGTAGACTTATACACCCCACCAAAAGGACTAGAACCCGCTTTCCACACTACACAAAAGAGCTGAGAAGTATCTTTAGGACATGTGGCTATTTTAATACCTGCACAGGTAATATTACTATTGATGGTAGTAGCAGACCACGTGTTTCCATTGTTAAATGAGCGGTAAAAAGTAGAATTGGTAGCAGCGTAGAGTATAGAACTATTTCTGGGCTGGTAGTGCAAGTCTCTATAGCTATCTGACCCGGCAGTTTTCTTAACCCATGTACCTCCGGCATTGGTACTTTTATAGATACCATCTGAGCAAGCTGCCACTAGGGTAGTGGTATCTCCAGGGGTCATTCGTACGTATGATACTAGCTTATTGCCTATGCCACTGGTAGACTGAAACCATGTATCTCCACCGTCTGTAGTTTTCCATATTCCCATACCGCCTCGGTAGCCGTAGTTAGCATCACCAGTTCCTAGGTACATTACATTTGGATTGACTGGGTTTATGGCCATAGAAGCACAATAGGTAGCGGGTAGCTGGTCACTTATAGGTTTCCAAGTTACTCCCTCATTAGACGTTTTGAAAACACCGCCAGAAGAGGTAATCGCAAATAATGTATTGCTGTCAGTAGGGTGGTATACCATGTCAGAGACTCTTCCCATACCTGTGGTTTGCACACTTGGGTTTGCAGGAAATTTAACGGGGCCTACTTGGGTGAAACTGGCAAAGTTCTGAGCTACAGAAGCTCCAACCAATGTCATACAAAATAATAGCGATATATATATTCTCATTTGCGTGTTCTCTCTTGGGTTTGTTTTTTCCATTGTTTTAGGATTTCTTCTTGGGTAAGAATGGTTCCGTCAGGTTTTACCAGGTTCTTATTGCTTTGTTTCCAATTTAGAAACTGCTTATACTCGTACACATACTGTATAGAGCGTAATTCTTCTTGAGCCTCTTGTTCAGGAGTCTTTTGTTTATCAAAAATATCTACAGCCTCGCCATCCTCTTCTGTGGGCTTTACTCTGTTCTCCCAGTATGTGTCAAAAGCAGTTACGGCGTCATAGTAATTTACATTGGAGTCGCTCATCATATCTATCCAATAAGGGAATAGAGTAAGTGTATCCACCTCTTTTAGTACTATATTGCTCTCAGTAGTGCGGCTTTTGCATGATAGCACAGAGAAGGCTATACTGCATACTATAAGTAGTTTTAGTGTACTGAGTGTCTTCTGCATTTGGGGTAAAATTAGCTCTATTATTTACAACCTGTAGTACTAGACTCGGTTTGTTTTTCACGTTTTTATGAAGTTGATTATCGTCCTTTAGCAATGGTGTCAATTTATAACGGCTTATTCATAGTGTTTTTATAGTCACACACTCTAATATATTTGCACTTAGTATTACAAAATAAGATATGAATAAATTATTTTTATGTATTGCCGGAGTTGCGGCTTTGGCTCTAGTTGCATTTGGCTATGTTCAGAAGGATCCGCCAGTTAAGCCAATAGCCTTTGATACGTCTTTTATAGACAGTACGGTACATCCCTGCGAAAATTTTTACCAGTACGCCATAGGTGGATGGAGAGCTAATAATCCAGTACCAGAGACTGAGAGCAGATGGATGGCTTTCAACATATTAAACGAGGAAAATCGACAGAAACTCATGAAAATAGTAGACGTAGTATGTCAGAATAAGTCTGCAGAAGCAGGTTCTGATGAGCAGATGATACGTGACTTTTATAATGCGGCTATGGATACCGCGGCTATAGATGCTGCAGGAATTTCGGGCATAGCTCCTATGCTAGCAAGCATTAAAGCGGTGAAAAATAAAAAAGAGCTTGTAGCTTTATTTGGCAGTCTAGCTCCTAAGGGAGTGAGTACTCCGATAAGCTTGTACATAGGTGCAGACAGTAAGAATAGTAAAATGAATACGGTGTACGCCAGTCAAGCAGGCCTTAATCTGCCAGACCGTGACTATTACCTACAAGACAATGAGAAATTTGCAGATATACGTAAGGCATATGTGGTGCATATAGATAAGATGTTTGCCCTTAGTAGTGAGCCATCAGGAGCAGGGGCTAACATACTGGCTCTAGAGACTAAGCTAGCTGAAATAAGCTGGAGTAGACTAGAGCGTAGAGATCCAGATAAGTCATATAATAAAAAGAACCTAAAAGATTGGGACGCGACGCTAGATGCTCTTGCTATCAAAAAAATAGCTTCAGGTAGAGGTTTTGGTGCGTTTGATACCATCATAGTTGGTCAGCCTTCATTTTATACTGCTCTTAATTCGCTCATTAAATCTGCAGATTTAGAAGATTGGAAAAACTACTTAAAGTGGAATACCATCACTAGTTTTGCTAGCTACTTGAGTGCTGACTTGGAGAAAGAAAACTTTGCATTCTACAGCACTAAGCTGCGTGGCACCACAACTATGAAGCCTAGAAACGAGCGTGTGTTTGGTGCAATGAATGGCGTACTCGGCGAGCCTCTAGGTAAGCTCTTTGTGAAAGAATACTTTGACGAAGAGAGCAAGGCGTATATGAGCAATATGATAGAAAACCTACGCTCTGCATACAAAGATAGAATACAAGCTCTAGATTGGATGAGTGCTGAGACTAAGGAGAAAGCAATGAAAAAGCTAAATGCCTTCACGTATAAAGTAGGATACCCCGATAAGTGGGAGGACTATAGCAAGCTAAAAATAGTGAGTGATAGCTACATACAAAATGTAATGAACTCTACGCAGTTTGGATATAATAAGATGCTAGAGAAACTAGGACAGCCAGTAGATAAGACCGAGTGGCACATGAGTCCACAGACTGTAAATGCATACTACAGCTCTAGTAATAATGAAATTGTATTTCCAGCAGGGATACTACAACCACCTTTCTTTCATAAAGATTTTGACTATGCTATCAATTATGGTGGTATAGGAGCCGTCATAGGGCATGAGTTTTCTCATGGTTTTGATGATCAAGGAAGCAAGTTTGATTGGGATGGCAATCTTAACTCATGGTGGACCGATGAGGATAGAGCTAAGTTTGATAAATTGGCACAGCAGCTTGGCGAGCAGTATGATAGTTACTCCCCAGTGCAGGGAATGAGTGTGAACGGTAAGATGACTATGGGAGAGAATATAGCGGACCTTGGTGGTGTTACGCTGGCATACGAGGCTCTAAAGAAGCAATACAATGGTGTTATGCCAGAGCCTATAGATGGATTTACTTGGCAGCAACGATTTTTTCTAGGTTGGGCTAATGTGTGGAAAGGCAATATAAAAGAAGAGGAAATGGTAACCCGCCTGAAAAGCGACGTGCACTCTCCTGCAGAGTATAGAGTAATAGGTCCATTGGTCAATTTTGAGCCTTACTACGAAGCATTTGGTACGTGTGAGACTGGAGCTATGCATAAGCATGACTCTACTCGTATCAAGATTTGGTAGTAGACGGAAAACATTTACAAAAAAAGGGAGCAACATTAGTTGCTCCCTTTTTCGTTTACTAGATTTTTATAAGACTTGTTTTAGTAGGTGATATTAGTCCACTACCTTTTCTATCACTTTATCAAAATGAGCCATGGGGTTGGGCTGTGTACCTTCTTTGAAATTGATAATCTCTACTTGTATATCTGAGTATTGTGCGTGTATTTCAAAATCACGTATGATCTCTCGCACGTCTGGGTGAATACTAATAGATTTCTTTCCATCTATAATCACTTTAGAGCCATTAGGCACTTTGTTGAGTGTCTGTAAGATATTTGCTTTGTGCAAGAAGGTTACGTCTTCTGCTAATTGGAAATGGAATTGATTATTGTCTTTTATTAAGTCTACGTCTACCAAGTAAGGTTTCTTGTAGTTGAGGTATAGTATTTCAAATATAGCGACCACCAGACCTATACCTACACCCCAAAGCAAATCTTTGAAAAGGATGAAGAATATCGTCACCATGAATGGGATAAATTGAGCTTTTCCTTCTACCCACATTTCTTTAAATGTGGAAGGGTTGGCAAGTTTGTATCCTACGATAAGTAGAATGGCTGCTAAACTTGCACGTGGTACTAGATTAAGAACCTCAGGAAGCACAGCCACGAAGCCTAGAATAAAGAAACCGTGGATAATGGAAGACATCTTAGTCTTACCTCCACTTTGAATGTTTGCAGAACTCCTAACGATTATTTGCGTAATAGGAAGTCCGCCGATAAGGCCAGAGAGTATGTTTCCAACTCCTTGTGCTTTTAGTTCGCGGTTGGTAGGAGTTACGCTTTTTTCGGGGTCTAACTTATCTGTAGCCTCCACGCAAAGCAGAGTTTCTAAACTTGCTACTATCGCTATAACAGCTGCTGTTTTCCACACCAATACGTTGGTGATAGCACCAAAATTTGGGAAAGTAAAGAAACTTAAAAATTCATTTGTGTTCTTTGCTACCGGCACGTTTACTAAGTGTTCTGCTATCATTTCATGAGAACCACCTTTAAAAGCAAATACCAAACCAATACCCGCCAAAATAGCAACAAGTGGTCCTTGTATTATATTGGATAACTTGAATTTTTTTATGAAGTTTTGTTGCCATAGGATAAGTATAGCTATGCCTACAAAAGCAATAATAGTAGCCCCAAAATCTGGGTTGCCAAGTGCATTGAGGATTTCACTGAATGTATTTTCGCCGTCTACTTGCCAAAATTCGATGTCTCCTTCTATGTCTTTGTCATATCCTAAAGCGTGTGGTACTTCTTTTAGAAATATAGTTAACCCGATACCTGCGAGCATTCCTTTAATTACAGAAGAAGGGAAGTAGTATCCTATTATTCCACCATTCATAAATCCGAGAATAACTTGAATGACGCCTGCTATAACTACAGCAAGTAGGAACATTTGAAATGCTTCTACAAATACATCTTGAGTTGCCGTTTCTGCAACATTGTCTTTCATTTGATTTATTGCGTCGAAAACAATAACAGCCAGACCTGCTGCGGGGCCGCTGACACCCAGAGACGAGCCACTAAGTGTACCAACAACGATGCCGCCTATAATGCCAGCTATGAGTCCTGAAAATGCAGGAACCCCACTTACTGCGGCTATACCAAGACAGAGTGGCACAGCTACTAAGAATACGACCAATCCGGCCGGCAAATCAGATTTAATCTGAGATAAATATTTTTTCATAAAATTAACTTCGGTGAAATATTAAACTGGGAAAGAATTAAAAAAAAAGAAAAGACTAAAGTATCAGACTACTTTGGGCGGGGGCTTGGCCACATTTAGATGCACTTCTATAGAGGTGCCTAGTATGGCAGTGCCATAGGTTAATAGTTTATTCTTTAGTCTTAATGTACTGTATTCTGATTGTATAGTATTAGAATCATCCTCTTTGTCTAGTTCGGAGTCTTCTTCAGAGCCATAATCTTCTACTATTTGTGTAGTTGTATCTCCATAAGTTAGGTTGATAGAGGTTGCCAACATCAAAAATGTCAAAAACAAAATAGAAATGGGAAATAGTTGTCTCAATTTATAGTATTGTTACAAATAACGTGCCTTTTTGGCTAAATCTCCTAAGATTCACAATTGCTCTATTCCTAACCCTTCTCTTATCAATTCTATTTCATCCTCAGAAGCGTCTAATACGGTAGTTCCTACGTTTTGTCCGGCTTCTCCATCTATTATGTAGTCTACTTTGTTTTGCCACACTTCAAATATTTCTTCTGGCTCAGTAAGGTATTCTTGTATTTCGTCTTCAGAGTGTATGGATGAGCAAACCAAGGGATTGCCTAATTCAGTAATTAGAGCTTGACAAATGGCGTTATCTGGTACACGAATACCAATGGTTTTTTTATTTTGTCTGAAGATTTTTGGCACATTGTTGTTGGCCTTTAGTATGAAAGTAAACGGTCCGGGAAGAACTCGGTTCATTACTTTGTATGTAGGGTTAGAGATGGGGGAGGTGTACTCGCTCAGATTACTGAGGTCTTTGCATAGAATAGATAGGTTGGCTTTGTTGGGCTTTTTATCTAGCAGTTTGCATATTTTCTCCATCACCTCTCTGTGATGTAAGTCGCCTACTATTGCATAGATAGAGTCTGTAGGAATAATAGCAAGTCCTCCTTTACGAAGAACTTGCACTATATCTCGTATCGTTTTTGTGTTGATGTTATGAGGCCGTATTTCTATGAATTCGCTCATAACGTTTAGGTTATGCTAATACAGCTTTTACCTTATCTGCAGCTTCTTGCAATACTATAGCAGACTCTACTTTAAGTCCACTCTCGTCTATTATTCTATTAGCTTCTTCGGCATTAGTACCTTGTAGTCTTACTATAATAGGTACGTTTATTTCACCTATAGATTTGTAGGCTTCTACTACACCATTTGCTACTCTATCGCATCTTACTATACCTCCGAATATATTTATCAGGATAGCTTTAACACTTGGATCTTTTAGTATAATACGGAATCCAGCTTCTACTGTAGTAGCATTAGCACTTCCTCCTACGTCAAGAAAGTTAGCCGGTTCGCCACCACTTAATTTGATAATATCCATAGTAGCCATAGCTAGACCAGCACCGTTTACCATACAACCTACGTTGCCATCTAGTTTTATAAAATTAAGGTCATGCTTCTTAGCTTCTACTTCTGTAGGATCTTCTTCACTTTCGTCTCTTAACGCAGCAAAATCCTTGTGACGATAGAGTGCATTGTCATCCAATGTTACCTTACTATCTACAGCGATTATTTTATCATCTGAAGTCTTTAATACGGGGTTGATTTCGAACATAGCTGAATCCGTACCTACATACGCATTGTATAATGCGTTTACGAAATTCACCATTCCTTTGAGTGCGACACCGCTTAGGCCTAAGTTGAACGCTATTTTACGAGCTTGAAACCCTTGTAGTCCTAGTGCAGGGTCTATGAATTCTTTGTATATTAATTCTGGAGTATCGTGAGCTACTTGCTCTATATCCATTCCACCTTCTGTAGTGTATATGATTACATTTTGACCTGTATTTCTATCCAGTAATACACTCATATAGTACTCCTCTGGCTCGTTGGCACCTGGGTAGTATACGTCTTGTGCTAGTAGTACTTTACTTACAAATTT
>JBDNFQ010000155.1:0-5752 GCA_041689715.1 Bacteroidia bacterium | reverse complement strand
GTATAGTATAGTATAGTATATTTGTAAAGTAGTGAAGTCGCCAAAATTAATCTTATTAGTTGTATGTTTTTTAGCATTTTTCACTGTAGATGCACAGCAAGACGTGGGTGAAAATCTAACGGCCTCCAAAGAAGAGTTTTCCTCCAAACTAAGTAAACAGTTAGGCATTTCTAACGGAACCTTTGAGCGTAACGACGGGCAATTTGAAGGTGACATTGCTTATAAGTATGCAAGTAGTACAGCTAGTGTAGAGTTTTATAAAGACAAAATAATTTTTGGTCTTAGAAAAGTAAAGAGAGCTCATAATCCTGCGAATATCGAAGAGCCTATGTTGTTTGACTATCTGGTATGGTCAGTGGATTTGGTAGGTTCTCATACTGCTTCCATTTCGGCTATAGGAGATATAGAATCTAGTAATGTCAGCTACTTTAGAGCAAATAGTAAACGAGTTAGTAAAAATACAGCCAAAGAAATTGTATATACAGACGTATATCCCAATGTGGATTTACGCTTTTATACCAACACCAATGGTGAGTTGAAGTATGATTTTATACTTCACCCAAATGCTCACTTATCAGACATACGATTAAAGTATAGAGGAGTACGAGATCTAGCCATTAGTGATTCGGGTAGTTTGGTTTACGAAACAGATTGGGGTACTATCGAGGAGCAAAAACCCTATAGTTACAAGCAAAATAGTGAAGAGGAAGTTGAGATAGGATATAGTTTAGAGGGCACTGTTTTGACCTTCGACTCTGAAATAGAAACAATTCAAGAAACTATAATTCTCGATCCTATTTATGTAGACTGGAGCAGTTACTTCTATGGGAATGGCACTACTTCCTCTGGTTCTAGCTATGCATATACGTGGGTATATGATTTAGATATAGACAGTGCTGATAATGTATATATAACCGGAATTACGAGTGACAGATTTCCCGGTCTAGCTAATTCCTACGATACAGCTATTAACGGAGGTTTTGACGCATATGTATGTAAGTTAGCCCCCAAAGGGGATAGCATAATCTGGTTTTCTTATCTTGGTGGTTCTCAATATGAATACTGCTATACACTCGCGGTGAATAATAACCAAGAACCCGTAGTATCTGGTTTTACTCAGAGTTCAGATTTCCCTATAACTCCGGGTGCTTTTGACAAAACGAGAAATGGTTTATATGGATATGCCGGTTTCGTTACCAAATTTAGTTCAGATGGAGACTCCTTATTGTTTTCTACTTATCTAGGGGGTAGTGGTTTTGATATAATACAGTCTATGGTGATAGATGATTCTAATTATGTGTATTTGACAGGGCAAACATCCTCTACAGATTTTCCTACCACATCCGGTTGCTACCAGTCTTCGTTTGGCGGCCGTACCAGCACTTCTTACTGGAACTCAGGAGATGCCTTTCTTACTAAAATGAACCCTACGGGAACAGGTTTGGTATTCTCTACTTACTTCGGGGGTGCTGGAGATGACGCGGCGTATGAGATTAATATTAGCCCTAATAAAGATATTTATATAGTTGGCAAGACCTCCTCTTCTAATTTTCCTGTAACTGAGGGCTCTATTATTTTTAACTACAATGTACTAGGAGCTACAGATGGTTTTATTGCCAAATTTGACCCAAGTGGCAACTCACTCCGATATAGTAAAATGATGGGAGGATCGGGAGAAGACTGGTTTGAAGGAGTATATGTGAACGAAAGAGATGAAGCATATGTAGCTGGGATATCTAAATCAAGTAATTTCTATACGTCTGCAAATGCATACCAAAAAACAAATAAAGGTGGAGCGGATATAGTAGTAGTGAAATTTAACCCAGGTGGTCAAAATGTATATTATAGTACCTACCTAGGTGGGAGTGGGGATGAACTATATTATAGTGGATTTATATACAATAGCAATGTGCGTATAGCAGCTAACGTGCGAGAAGAACCGATAATTTGTGGCATTTCACGTTCTTCAGATTTTCCTGTGACTTCAGATGCACTTTACTCTAGTAACCCGAGTTCCTCCTCTGCCGGTTATTATAATAGTTCGGCTACTATCACAAAATTAGATTTTCAAGGAAGTAACTTACTCTATGGTACATACTATGGCGGTTCTAGCTATGAGGTGCCAGGAGCCAATAAGCTAAAACGGGTAGGTTGCTACACCAATATTTTGTATGGTGGTTTTACAGCTTCTTCAGATTATCCTACCACAAGTGGTGTTTTCAAAGAGAATAAAACAGGAACCTCTGGTTCCTATTTTTGGACAGGTTTTATTTCTAAGTTTAGAGATACACTATATACGGATGATATTAAGCTAAACCTAAAAGATACGATCATACAATGTGATAGAATCTTTAATATTTTAGATGCTAAGAATATTGGGGCAGATATACTTTGGTCTAATGGCAGCACGAACAATGTAATTTTTGCCCAAGACACAGGCACTTTTTGGGTTAGGGCAACATACGGCTGTGATACAGTAAGAGATACCATACATTTTATTAAAGAGTTTTCTCCTACAGTCCCTGTACTACCTGCAGACAGTATTTATTGTGATCTCTTACCTCTCATTACTTTAGATGCTCAAAACGATTCTATTTTGGCTTCCTATAAATGGAGTACTGGCGATTCTACCCAAACCATTCAGATAGACTCAGCCCAAACCTATTTTGTAGATATAATAACACCACGTTGCGGTACCAAAAGGGACTCTGTGGTATATGATTTTAAGAAAACACCAGATGCAGCACTGCCAACGGACAGTATTTTCTGTGACGCAGTAAGTGTGCAACTGGTAAGTGGAGATAGTGCACAGAATGAAGAATCATTTATTTGGTCCACTGGAGATACAAGCTCATTTATCAATATTACAGATACGGGTGTGTATCGTGTGAAAATAACAAATATATGTGGGGTAGATTCTTCAGAAATCTTTATCACTATGCTAGAAACACCGAATGTCACTTTACCTGCGGATTCGGAATTTTGTAATAGCGTAGAGTTACTGCTCACTTTTGGACTGCCTGATAATGAGGAGTATTATACTGTAACAGACCTTGCACAGAATTTGAGCTATCTAACCTTATTAGACTCCACTTTAGTTACGGACCCTTCTGCTTTCAGTATTAGTGCTACCAATAAGTGCGGTGAAAGTATAGACACTATTAATATCACTCTAATCACTACTCCAGAAGTGAACTTAGGTTCAGATTCTATCTTTTGTGATAATATGAATTATCCTTTGACCATAGGGAAGGTGCAGAATAAAGAGGCCTATCTATGGGATAATGGAGCTACGTCAAATACAAGAACATTGAATACAGAAGGCGTATACTGGGCACAAGCGAGCAATAAGTGTGGTGTAGGTAGAGATAGTGTTTATGTACAAATCGTAGAATCACCTGCTGTTAGTTTGCCAATAGATAGTATTTTCTGTGATAATGTAAGTCTGCTTTTAGATGCAGATATGGATGAGACTGTAAGCTACTTGTGGAGTACGGGCAGTACCGATTCTGTAGTCACTATCAATGCTCCAGGTACGTATAAAGTCACTTTAACAAACTACTGCGGAACAGTATCTGATAGTATCAAAATAGAGGTAATTAAATCACCGAAGGTAAATTTAGGTAAAGACAAAATCTTTTGTGGAACAACTCAAGCTGTAGAGTTTACCGTAGGGCAGACGGATAATGAAGAGACTTATCTGTGGTCTAATGGCAGTGTAACTAATACAGCTACTTTATTTCAAGCCATAGAACATTGGGTGAGCATATCTAATAAGTGTGCAACTGCACTGGATACTATTTTGTTTATTCTCAGTGATAACCCAACTGTAGACCTAGGGGAAGACACTACCCTTTGTGGTAATTTTAGTCTCTTACTAGATGCCGGAAACTCAGGTATGCAATACCTCTGGATGCCTTATGGGCAATCTACTAAAACCATACAAGCTACATATCAAATAACGTATAGTGTAACCGTAAGCAACGAGTATGGGTGCGAGGGTACAGGTTCATTTACTGTGAGACCAGACTGTGTAAGTAAGAGTTTTATTCCATCAGCATTCACTCCAAACGGTGATGGACTCAATGATATTTTTAGGCCTACACTTATCAATTTTGAAGACTATCGCTTAGTGATATATAACAGATGGGGAGAGAAAATTTTTGAATCTGACGATTCTGCCTTCGGGTGGGATGGGACCTATAATGGTGCTGTGGTGCAAAACGGCGTGTATTCATTTGTAATGCGATACAAGACTACAGAAGACCTACAATGGCAAAATGTAGGCGGTGTGGTAAATGTAGTGAGGTAGGATTATAAGTTTAAACTCAAACACAAGCTCAAACTCAAATTTCAAGAAATTTTTATTTGTGTTAAATAGTTAGTTATGAATGCGACTCTGTTTAAACTTAGACTTAATCTTAAGAAAGGAACTGCCGTCTGCCACCATGTCACACTATCTCCTTTGGTCTACCTTTTGAATATTACTCGCCAAATAAGAATTAAGTAAAAAATGCAAAAAGGAAAAGTTTCAGTAAACACGGAGAATATATTCCCGATTATCAAGAAGTTTCTTTATACGGATAACGAAATCTTCTTACGTGAGTTGATTTCTAACGCTACAGACGCTAGTAACAAGCTAAGAGTATTAAGTCAGCGTGGCGAGATAAAAGGTGACATAGGCGAGCTTAAAATAAGCGTAAGCCTAGATGAAGACAAAAAGACACTTACCATTAGCGATAATGGAATAGGTATGACAGCAGAGGAGATAGATAAATACATCAATCAAATCGCATTTTCTGGTGCTGAGGAATTTGTAGAAAAATTTAAAGATACCAAAGAAGATGCCAATATCATTGGTCATTTCGGTCTTGGATTTTATTCTAGTTATATGGTAGCGGATAAGGTAGAGATACACTCGCTAAGCCACGCAGAGGGAGCAGAAGCTGCTAACTGGGTATGTGAGGGAAGCACAGACTTCAAAATCACTAAAGGAAAGCGTAAAACACGTGGTACTGATATCATACTTCACATCAATGAGGAGAGCAATGAGTACCTACAGAAATGGAAGGTGCAAGAGTTACTAAACAAGTATTGTAAATTCTTACCTATTCCTATTGAGTTTGATGAGAAGATAGTCAATGCAATAGCTCCACTTTGGAAGAAAAATCCAGCTGAGCTTAAAGAGGAAGATTATATCGACTTTTACAGTCAGCTTTATCCTATGAGTGAGCCACCATTGTTTTGGATTCACTTGAACGTAGATTATCCGTTTAACCTTACAGGAGTTCTTTATTTCCCTAAAATAAAGAAGGAAATAGACCCAAACAAGAACAAGATTCAGCTCTACAGTAATCAGGTGTATGTGACGAATAATGTGGAAGATATAGTACCTGAGTACTTAATGCTTCTTCACGGAGTCATAGATAGTCCAGACATACCACTAAACGTGAGTAGAAGCAGCCTACAAGCAGATGGAGCTGTGAAGAAAATTACTAGCCACATTAGCAAAAAAGTAGCGGACAAACTAGCAGAGCTTCACAAAGCAGATTTTGATGACTACAAATCAAAATGGCCGAGTATCAGCATCTTCGTGAAATACGGAATGCTCTCTGACGATAAATTCTACGATAGAGCTAAAGGCATCTGCTTACTCCAGAACACAGAGAAAGAATACAGCAGCATAGAAGAATACATAGCTAAGATAGAGCCAAACCAAACGGATAAAGACGGTAATAGAATTGCTCTATAT
>JBDNFQ010000154.1:0-6035 GCA_041689715.1 Bacteroidia bacterium | reverse complement strand
TCGGCAAGTAGAAGTAAACGACCTTCTTCTTTGTTTGCATATAAAACACGCCAAAAGTCTATGGTGTCACCTACGTTAATGGAGATAGGACTTGTTCTGCCTCTTCTTAGTCCTACGCCTCCTGCAAATTTGTCCATTATCCCTCGTAGTTTCCAAAGCCAATTACCATAATACCATCCTGTATTGCCTCCTATGCTCCAAATCTTGTCTATAGATATTTCACGATTTCCAATTTCCCTTATTCTGATGTCTTTGAAACAGCCAAAAGAGGGTACTTGAATAAATTCTGAAATGTTAAAGTTTAAACCACTACTAGAATAGGAATCTTTCCAACTTGAAAGAATTTCGTTGTTTTCTATTTTTGTAAATGCTCTTTTTAATGCAAGCCTGTAGCTTATTGGGGTCAATTCTAGAATAGTATTAATTCTACTGTCTCGACATACTACTTCTACCTTCATACTATTGACCAGTGATGTAGCTAGCTTGTAGGATGTAGAAGTTACAAAATAGAGCCAGTAAGAAGAAAGCTTAGGAGTCATAATAGGGACAACCCAAATTTTACGTTTTAAATTTCGTTCTTCCCCAAATTGTAAAAGCATGTTTTTGTAAGATAATACATCAGGACCTCCAATATCGAAATCTTGGTTGAAAGTCTTGGAATGGAACATGGATTTGGTTAGTATTGATATGACATCTGAAATTCCAATAGGTTGACATTTTGTGTTAAGCCATTTTGGAGTAATCATAATAGGTAGTTTTTCTGCTAAATCTCTTATAATTTCAAAAGAAGCACTTCCAGATCCTATAATAATACCCGCTCTTAGTGCGGTGAAATTATAGTCTCCTTTGCTCAGTTCATTTTCTACATTTTTTCTAGATTTTAGATGCTTTGAAAGTTCTACCTCGTTCACTATACCTCCTAGATACAAAACATGTTTTACGTTGGTTCTTTTTAGAGCATTTCTGAAGTTAATAGCTGAAGTTTCTTCCATAGATTTATAATCACCAGAAGACGACATGGAATGCACTAGGTAATAAGCCCCATCTATGTCTTTTGGAATATTTTCTAAAGAGGATTGGTCCAGTAGGTCTAACTTTATTACCGAGATATTGTCTCTTAATGATTTAGGGGGGGCGAATCTCTTAGTATCTCTTACGCAACATATTACATGGTGTCCTGCTTCTATGAGAGTAGGAAGAAGTCTTTTGCCAATATATCCTGTGGAACCAGTAAGTAATATTCTCATTGTATTGATAAGAAACAGATATGCTTGTGTTATTGTTTAGCACAAAGAAAAACGAAAACAATCTAGTTATGAGGATTCCTATTAAACTATAAGTTAGATTGGTGCTCTATGAGCATAGATAAGTTCTAGGTTATTGTATTTAGAATGATAGGTAGTATTTACGTTTTTAATTCTGTACAGGTAGCTTGCCTGTGTATCTAGTAAAACTCACACTTTCACTCAGCCAGCGAAATACCACAAAACCTGTAGCGGTGAGTTTGCCATCAGTTCCCATTTTAATAAAAGCAGCATAGGAGTTACATTTTTTAAGATCTTTGATAGTACCACCACTCCATTCATTGGCCTTATAGTCAAAACCCCAAAGTACTGCCTTACCTAACCACTGCTCCTGAGGTATATCACAGTTATAGCTGGTAGCATCACCTTGGTATACTCTAAACCAAGCCATCTTACCCAAATACTTGCCATCTGGGCCTTTGTAGCATTTTACTATAAGGTCTTTATCGGGTGAGATCCAATACCCATTTATTTTATCTGCATCAATAGACTTTGGACTCATCCAGCCATTCAATAACAATATCAGAGCATAAAAAATCATTGCTTTCGGCTGCGAAGATAAGAATGAAAACTTTTATTTTTAGACTTATCTTTTTCAGATATTTTGTGTTTTTAGCTGCCTATTTTTCTTTCACAGATATAGCCTCAAAGCGAGTCTATTCTTAAGTATTTTGTTGATTCCATATATGGGATTTTGATGGAACTAGTGAGTTGCCATTTTTTCTATTTTTTTAACAATTACTTATTAAGGCTAGTATTCCGTTTAGCATAAGTTCTTATTTTTCAAGGGTTGCAATAGTCGCAATGCATCGGGTCTTCGGTTATTCTTTTAAGAGGATACATAGCTTCTTTTATGTGTTGGCAATGCTGGCAGATGTAAATATGGCTTAATGCTGAACGGGTTGGTGAATGGCATAGACTACATTTTAATCCCTTTTTAACGTCTGTAATTCCAAAGCCAGGGCTGCTGCATTGAGGACATAAAGAATTTATTTTAATTATTAATTTTCTGGTAGCCGCTTCAATTACCTTCATACGAGAGGGATTATATAAAGCTCTCATATCCGTTTCTATATAAATGGAGTTGAACTGATTAGACAAGGTATGATATGCTTCTTTTAAGTGGTTTAGGTCCGTAATGCCTTTGATTATTTCATTATAGTCATCTCTTGATTTACGGAGAATTAGTCCGTGAGATGGGAAATTTGCGGAATGAGCAAACTCTAGAAGTTCTTTTTCAGTTTTAAAGTCTTTGCCGTTGAAATTTGTTTCAGTGCTTAATTCTCTTGCTATAATTTCTAAGTTGTTTTTCTTATCAATGAAAATTAAAAACTCATCATCGGCACTAATGAAAGCCATAGAAGGATGTGGTCCGAAAGAGCCTTCACTTGCTATTCCTAAATCACAATTGGCGAGCTCCATAGCCATTAAACATTTTTTTCTTGCTGTGGCAATGGGATCAAGCTCACGCTCTACCTCTCCAGTAAAAGTGCCTAAAATGTCTGTGTCAAAATTTTCATTCACAAAGCAAGAAATACCCAAATATTTTTCTAAAAGGGGAGCAATTACTTTTTCTTTTTTGTGTTTTGTGGCTATTACTAAGCTTCTGCCTTTGAACATAACGGATCAGCGTTTTTAGTTTTCTTATTCCCTAGCAAAATCTATTGCCACACCTTTGTTCTCTTCATTCCAAAGGCCATTATCGTATACTAAATTTCCGTTTACGAATGTTTGTTTGATCTCAGTCTGAAATAGTGTTCCTTCCAAGGGAGACCAACCACATTTATACAATAGATTATCTTTAGCTACCGTCCATTTACTATTCAAGTCCACCAAGGTTAAATCAGCACAATATCCTTCTCTTATAAAGCCTCTGTTTGTCATTTTATAAAGAATAGCAGGATTGTGGCACATTTTATCAACTATTTTTTCCAATGAAATAAGACCTCTTTTATAAAATTCTAGCATACAATTGAGTGAATGTTGTACCATAGGAGCACCTGACATGGATTGAAAGTAAGATTGTTCCTTTTCCTCTAAAGTATGAGGAGCATGGTCTGTGGTTATAATATCTATTCTGTCATCAAGTAAGGCCTTTAATAGGCCTTCTTTGTCTTGCTCTGTTTTAATGGCTGGATTCCATTTAATTAGCATTCCTAATCTTTCGTAGTCTTGGTCTGAGAACCACAAGTGATGTATAGAAACTTCGGTAGTTATTTTCTTCTCTTTTAGTGGAATATCATTTCGAAATAAGTGCGTTTCTGCTTCAGTGGTTAAGTGTAAAATATGTAGCCGAGCATTATGTTTTTCTGCTATTGCTATCGCACGCTTCGTAGCTTCATAACAGCCTTCTGTACTTCTAATAATCGGATGAAATTTTGCGGGAATATTATCGCCATACTTCTCCCTAAATACCTGTTCGTTTTTTTCAACTATCTCTTCTTTTTCAGAGTGAATAGCAATAATGGATTTGCAATTGGCAAAGAGCTTTTCCATTGTTTCTGGACTGTCAGCAAGTAGGTTTCCTTTTTTGGTGAAATATAAGCCATCATCAGATACACCAATAAATTGGCTCGTGTCGGTTTCTACTACCTCATCAATATTATCTCCATTTACACCCAAAAAAAACGAGTAGTTAGCTAGCGATTTTTTTGAAGCAATTTCATACTTTTCTTCTAGGCTTTCAATGGTTAAAATATTTGGCACTGTATTAGGCATGTCAATGAACGAAGTCACTCCACCTGCAATGGCCGCTTTACTTTCGGTATATAAATCTCCTTTGTGTGTAAGTCCGGGGTCTCTAAAATGCACTTGACAGTCAATTATTCCCGGGAATAAATGTTTGCCTGTTCCGTCTATTACGGTGAAGTCAGGTTCTGCTTTTATATCTCCTATTTTTTGAATAAGATCGTCATAAAAGAGGATATCAGATATTTCACTTTGCCCATCGTTTATAAGGGTAGCGTTTTGTATTAAATATTTAGATGTCATATGTATAGATGCGTATTTTGTCTTTTACGGTTTGTTACCCTTATCGGTTCTTTTTGTTCGTGCAGGGTATGGCATAAGAAGATACTAGGTTGCTAGATTCACAATTGGCCAAAATTTCATGTCTTTTTTTTAACGTAGCAATCTTGGAAGCCAAAGCAAGTGCTAGCCTCGCAGTGTATTTTGTTCGTATTTGTTATGGATTGTTATTATCGCCAGCCCAAAAAGAACAGCTACAGCAATCAAAATAGTGCTAATCAATCCGCTTACCCCAAATGACATTCGGATTAAAATGGTTGAAATAACAAAGCCTGAGTTTCTTATAATTTTATGAAACTGGTTGGTATAAAAGAAGGAAATCAAAAGTAATACAACATCTACTAAAATGAGTATTGTGAAAAACTCATCAAAATAGAGATTATTTATACTTTCAAATGGGGCTATCTCATTGGAGGAAAATGAAAATCCAGTAGACCAGTTTATAAGAGTGTATAGAGCCATAAGAAAAAATAGAGGCACCAAAACAACCGCAATTATTTTTTTCTTTTTCACGAATTTTTCAATAATGGGCTTACTCGATTTCTCTTGTATTGTTTTTAGATTCCCTTGCTTTTGGAACAGATATATTAAATAAAATAGTAAAAGAGAGGCAAATA
The DNA here is from genome assembly GCA_041689715.1 of Bacteroidia bacterium. Lineage (GTDB taxonomy): Bacteria > Bacteroidota > Bacteroidia > NS11-12g > UBA9320 > UBA9320. The sequence continues at coordinate 1,087 of JBDNFQ010000154.1, read as the reverse complement.
AATCGTAAGTAAATTGTAAGTCTCCTTTTATTTCAAACCAATTAGCAGAAAGCTCTAAAACAGACAAGTCTTTAAACAACTTACGGATAATAATTAGTGTTATAATTTCGTATTGTTTAGTTATGTAGGTAGTAAAAGACTTGGGTAAATAGTAAATTAAAAGATAGACCTCATAAATTAGAATAAAAGAAAAGGGTGTGTAAACAGCAGATATAGGACTTTTTAGCAACTCCGTGTCTATAGATAGTTCTATGAAATTGAATTTCATTAAGTAGATTGCAGCTAAGTGAATAAAGAAACTCAATATAGCAACGTTAAGAATAACTTTTTCAACCCTCTCCCGAGTATTTTCAGAAAGAAGATTATTAAAAAGGAGCGATATTCTGTTTTTGTTTGTAGTCATCCACATATATTTTACCTGACGATTCTATTTAAAAAACGCAGCGTGTAAATTTACTCTAAGTTTCGGTTTATTGCCTTGCTCAAACATTGTATTTTATTTTTTCGTTTTACTTGCTAATTTAACTATTTGTAGGAATTAGTATGTAATTAAAATCTTATGCTTTGGCACTAAAGCTGATATTAACTATATCCATTGGGGTAACATTACAAGACATAAATCCGATTTTTTATGTAACGTATTATGTCTAAATGAGTTTTGGCATAATCGCCAAACAATATTAACAGTTATACCTTGATGAATTTTGCTATAAACTCAATAGAAGATAATTTAAGGATAAGCTATTTGACCGTTTTATTATAGCTGTTTTAGGTAACTAGGGGTACGTTTAGTGGAAAGCACAAAACAAAAACCAAGTCTACGATACCAAAAGTCAATCTTGAGAAACGTAGCATAAACCAACAATTAATAATTAACTTAACTTTAAACTATTCTGGTTTGATTAAGGGGAGTATTACAAAATGATATGTGATATATTGAGTTAAGTCACTAGCATCCGAAAGTTAGAATAAACAAAAGCCTTCAGAATTCCATAAATTTGAGTTCGACAAAAAACTTTCAAAATATGGGACTCTTTAGGCGAAGTAAAAATAATAACAAACCTCTTATTACGCAAATAATAGATCT
>JBDNFQ010000153.1:0-2129 GCA_041689715.1 Bacteroidia bacterium | reverse complement strand
TATAAGAAGATAAGTACAAACGCAGCACCGAGCATTTCTTTGTTTCTAGTAAAAAAAGCGTGAGTTACAAGGAATAAAATGAATGCATATACCAATCCACTAGCTCCTATGTGGTTAGTGCCTTGGTCGCCTATCACGAGTAGTATGATACCTGTAAGCAACAGATTATAGACTAGTATTTTGACTTTGTGCTCTTCGAAGTAGATGAAGATAAAACCCATGGAAAGTAGGAGAGGCACAGAGTTAGAAAACAAATGGTCAAAATCTCCGTGTAAGAAAGGCATCGTAAAAATACCTAGAACGCCTTGTAGCTCTTTGGGGTGCATGCCGTAGTGGTTTAGATTCCATTGGAAACTCAGATTCAGAAAAAACACCAACCAGATAGCTACCACCACCGTGAGTGGCCACGCTATAGAGTCTATGAGTTTTATTATTAACCGAATCATCAGTCGTATCCTTTCAAAATACGTTCCTAATTATTTAGCTGACAAAATCGCAGTATTACGATTATCCGTATTTGCCATATGTCTATGAAAACAACACGATATTCTACTAGTGCTATACCTAAGAACAATACGTGTCCTTTTTTATCCAACTAATTAATCAATTATCCCGTAGCTACAGAATTAACTTGTTAAGCTTATCTCCGGTATTCTATTCGCTATTCTCTTTTTCTAGAAACCTCTTGGGTTCAATGTTGACATCTTGGGAGTATCAACCGTTGTTTTGCTTATTCTGAATAAACCTGCATTCTTTAAGCCATACGAAATCGACGCTATAGAAATGGGTAATTATAACTAAACTTGCAGCCAAATTAAGAAATAATGGCATTACAATGCGGAATAGTTGGCTTGCCCAACGTAGGAAAATCAACTCTATTTAACTGCCTAAGCAGTGCAAAAGCGGAGAGTGCTAACTATCCTTTTTGTACGATAGAGCCCAACATAGGTGTCATTACTGTGCCAGATGAGCGTCTAAAGCGTATATCAGACCTAGTAAACCCTCAAAAAATAGTGCCTACCACAGTAGAGATAGTGGATATAGCTGGACTGGTAAAAGGTGCTAGTAAGGGTGAAGGTCTAGGAAACCAATTTCTAGGAAACATTAAAAATACCAATGCTATACTACACGTGGTACGTTGTTTTGATGATGACAATATTACGCACGTAGATGTGACTATAGATCCCGTAAGGGATAAGGAAATAATAGATATTGAGCTCCAGTTTAAAGATCTAGAGGCTATAGAGGCTAAAATAGCTAAGGTAAAAAAACTGGCAGACTCTGGAAATAAAGAGTCGAAAGCTATCTATGATGTAGCAAATACTATCAGAGAAGCCTTGATACAGGGCAAGTCAGTCCGCACTGTAGAAATGGAAGAAACCAAGTGGGAACTTGTGAAAGATCTGAACCTAATTACTGCCAAACCAGTACTTTATGTGTGCAATGTAGATGACGCTAGTGTTGTAAGTGGTAATCATCATACGAAAGCTTTTATGGATTCTGTGAAAGATGAAAATGCTCAGGTAATGTTTGTCTCTGCTGAGATAGAGTCTGACATGATAGAGATGGAAGAGGATGATAAGAAGATGTTTTTGGAGGATATGGGGCTGGAGGAAAGCGGTGCAAATAGAATAATAAAAGAGGCATATAAATTATTGAAATATGCTACCTATTTCACAGCAGGTGAGAAAGAAGTAAGAGCGTGGACCATCACAAAAGGGTTTACCGCACCTCAGGCAGCAGGAGTGATACACTCTGATTTTGAGAAGGGATTTATCCGTGCGGAGGTGATAGCTTATAATGATTATATAGAGCTAGGTTCTGAAGCTAAATGCAGAGAAGCTGGAAAGCTAAGAGTAGAAGGCAAAGAGTACATCGTAAAAGATGGCGACATGATGCACTTCCGGTTTAATGTATAAACCCATCACTACTGTCCTAATAAACTTTAATACGAAGAAAATTGTATACATTCGTATTATGAAAAAAATTTTATAGAGGTCGCTATTTAAGTGCATACCATTTTGTTATGATATAATTTTGGTGAAATAATCATTCTAGAAATTAAGTTGTGAAAGATTGTTTTCTTGCTTCTAGATCTGTTTAATCGGTAACAGAATTCGCTAAAGTAT
>JBDNFQ010000152.1:0-6459 GCA_041689715.1 Bacteroidia bacterium | reverse complement strand
TTTGACTACCTAAGAGACAATATGGCTCACAGCCCAGATGAGCAAGTACAGCAAAAGCATCACTACGCTATGATAGATGAGGTAGACTCTGTATTAATAGATGACGCACGTACGCCACTTATTATTAGTGGACCTACTCCAAAAGGAGATATACACGAGTTTAATGAGCTTAAACCAAAAATACAAAAAGTAGTAGATGCTCAAAAAAGATATCTAAATACAGCACTTACAGATGCTAAGAAGCTAATAAAAGAGGGTAAAACATCTGAAAAAGAAGCTGGGCTGTTACTTTTTAGGGGTTATAGAGGATTACCTAAGAGTAAACCGCTTATCAAATTTCTTGGTGAGCAAGGAATGAAGGCTCTCATGACTAAAGCGGAAAACTATTACTTACAAGATCAGCAGAAGGAAATGCACATAGTAGATTCTGAGCTATTCTTTACCATAGACGAAAAAAATAATCAGATAGAGCTTACTGATAAAGGTATAGACCTGATAACTGACAATAGTGATGATGCTCAATTCTTCGTTTTGCCAGACGTAGGCGGAAGCATTGCTGACCTCGAGAAATCTAACTTAGAGCCAGCAGAGAAACAAAAACAAAAAGACGAGCTAATGCGTGATTTCTCTGTAAAATCTGAGCGTATTCACAGTATTAATCAACTACTAAAGGCTTATGCTATGTTTGAGAAAGATGTAGAGTATATCCTTCAAGACGGTAAGGTAAAGATAGTAGACGAACAGACTGGTCGTGTGATGGATGGAAGAAGATACTCTGATGGATTACACCAAGCTATAGAAGCTAAGGAAAATGTAAAAGTAGAAGCAGCTACACAAACCTTTGCTACTATTACCCTTCAAAACTTCTTTAGAATGTACCACAAACTGAGTGGCATGACGGGTACAGCAGAAACTGAAGCAGGCGAGCTATGGGAAATATATAAGCTAGATGTAATAGTAATTCCAACCAATAGACCAATCTCTAGAGATGATAGAGACGACCTGGTATACAAAACGATCAGAGAAAAATTCAACGCAGTAGCAGAAGAAATAATAAGACTACAAGAAGAAGGACGACCTGTGTTAGTGGGTACTACGTCAGTAGAAATATCTGAACTACTAAGCAGAATGCTCAATATGCGAAAAATAAAGCATAATGTGCTGAATGCTAAGCAACATCAACGTGAAGCAGATATAGTAGCTGCTGCTGGCCAACCAGGAAGTATCACTATAGCTACCAATATGGCTGGTAGAGGTACGGATATAAAACTAGGTAAGGGTGTGAAAGAGTCTGGAGGACTAGCAATCGTAGGTACAGAAAGACACGATAGTAGACGTGTAGATAGACAGCTACGTGGTAGAGCAGGTAGACAAGGAGACCCAGGAAGCTCGCAATTCTTTGTTTCGTTAGAAGATAACTTAATGAGACTATTCGGCTCTGACAGAGTGTCTAAGGTGATGGACAAATTTGGATATGAAGAGGGGGAAGTGATACAACACTCTATGATTTCTAAAACCATAGAACGTTCTCAGAAAAAAGTAGAGCAAAATAACTTTGGTGTTCGAAAACGTTTACTAGAGTATGATGATGTAATGAATAAGCAGCGTGTAGTAATTTACTCACGTAGAAAAAACGCCTTATTTGGAGAAAGACTTTCTGTAGATATCAATAATGCTATATATGATTGGATAGAAGATGTAGTAAGTTCTTATAAAGAATCTAACGATTACGAAGGATTGAGAATGGAGACCATGCGTCATCTAGCTTTTGAACCCAACGTATCTCAAACGGACTTTGAAGGAACAAAAGCAGATAGCTTAGTACAAACTATCTTTGAGCAAGCCATTCACTCTTACGATCGAAAGAATAAGGATATTAGAGGGAAAGCCCTTGGGGTTTTCCTTAATATACATAAAGATAGAGGCGATAACGTAAAGAATATACTAGTTCCTTTTTCAGATGGCAAAAAATCATTGAATGTATCTGTTAACTTAGAAAAAGCTATAGCAACAGAAGGTCGTGAGATTACAAATGCATTCGAACGTTTTGTGACTCTTGCAAGTATAGATGATCATTGGAAAGAGCATTTACGTGAATTAGATGATTTAAAACAAACGGCAAACAATGCTTCGTATGAGCAGAAAGATCCGTTACTTATCTATAAGTTAGAATCTTTCAATCTTTTCCAAACCATGATAAATATGCTTAATAGTGATATTATTTCTCTTTTGTTCAAAGGGAATATACCTATTGATTCTACTGATGACATGAAGGAGGCAAAAGAACGTAAGCGAGCTGATATGAGTAAAATGCAAGCAAGTAGGACCGCAGAAGCTTTAGTAGGTGGAGGTGATGGCCAAACTGTAGCAGAACCGAAGCCTGCAGCATTACCTGTACGTAGTGAGCAGAAAGTAGGGAGAAACGACGACTGCCCGTGTGGTAGTGGTAAAAAATACAAAAAATGTCATGGTAAAGAATCTTAAGTTCAGTATAACTCTAGTCCTGCTTATCGTAGGTCTAGCAGCTAGTGCTCAAGTGACACTAGACGTGGACGAAAAAATAAATGAAAAGTTACGTATAAAAAATGCTAGCATAGATTCCACCAAGGTTTCTGGGTTTCGCATTCAAATAGAATTTAGTACAGATAGGAATATAGCCATCTCTGCCGAAGCGAAATTTAAGAGACTATTTCCGGAATACGCTTCTAGGACTGCCCTATTGTATCAACAACCTAGCTGGAAAGTTAGAATAGGTGATTACTATAGAGAAATAGACGCACAGCAAATGCTAAAGCAAGTAAGATTGCATTTCCCGGATGCGTTTATCGTAAAAGATTACATTGGTAGACCAATTATAGATTTAAAATAAGGACTACTTATGAAACTAAAAGTACAAAACGAATATTCCCAACTCAAAACGGTAATATTAGGTATCGCAAATGACTTAGGAGGACAGCGAAATCTAGATGAGTCTTATGATCCCAAAACAAAAGAATTTTTACGTAAAGGGATATCGCCAAATGAACGTGAAATGGTTCCAGAGATGGAAGCCTTTGCTGATGTTTTAAAAAAATATAATGTCGAAGTACTAAGACCAAAAAATCTGAATGGAGTAAATCAAATTTTCACCAGGGATATAGGCTTTGTTATTGATGATAAATATATCATACCTGAAATAATACCTGAGCGAGAAGACGAACAAGACGCTATACAACATTATATAGACAAAATAGACCCTTCACAGATACTTGACGCCCCTCTTGGCGTAAGAATAGAGGGTGGAGATATTGCTGTGCATAATGAATATCTCTTTGTTGGGTACTCAAATGCCAAAGACTTTTATAATTACAAAACAGCTCGTACTAATGAGGATGGTCTTAACTATTTGAAAGAAAATTTCCCAAATAAAAAGGTAATCGGGGTACAATTGAAAAAATCTGATTATGAAGCAAGAGAAAATGCTTTACACTTAGACTGCTGCTTTCAACCGCTAGGCTTAGGACACGCTCTTATTTTTGAAGACGGATTTAAGTTTCAAAAAGACCTAGATATTATATACGATATATTTGGGAAAGAGAATCTTATCAAAATATCTCGCATGGAAATGTATGACATGTGTTGCAATATTTTTTCCATTAACAAGAATACAATTATAAGCGAGCGTGGATTTGTACGTGTGAATGAGAAGTTAACTTCGCTAGGCTATACCGTGGAAGAAATACCATACTATCAAATATCTAAACAAGAAGGGCTTTTAAGATGCTCTACTCTCCCACTACTAAGAGAATAATGAAAAATACTATTTCAAATTGTGTGGCAATGATCAGGCCAAGTAGCTTTGCTTTCAATATAGAGACAGCAGGCAACAATGCTTTTCAGAATAAGCTAGAACACTTTACTCCTCAACAGATTCAAGACATAGCTCTAATTGAGTTTAATACTATGGTTCTGATGCTTCAAGCCAAGGGGATAAAAGTAGTTGTGTTTAATGATAGCGGAAGTGATACTCCAGATTCTATATTTCCAAACAACTGGTTTTCTACCTTTACCAATGAAATCCTTCTCTATCCAATGTATTCAGCAAATAGGAGAAAGGAAAGAAAGAAAACGGTTTTTCAGAAAATATCAAATGATTTACGTAAACCCGTGAACGATAAACTAGCAAAACTAGAAAAAGCTGACGAAATACTAGAGGGTACAGGTAGTCTCGTGTGCGACTATACAAGTAAGACCGCTTATGCTGCTCTATCTCCTCGTACTACTTCTAAAGCTCTCGATGCATTCGAAGAATTAACGGGATTTACCACTGTACGCTTTGAATCTCATGGTCCTGATAAAAACTTAATGTATCATACCAATGTGATGATGACCATGGCAGATACGTACGTTATCTTAGGTGCAGATACCATCAAAGAATCTGATAAAGCAGATGTGATATCACACTTAGAAAAGCTGGGTAAAGATGTAATCAGCCTCAGCAATGACCAGGTTTACAATCATTTTGCGGGTAATATGCTACAGCTGAAAAACAAAAAGGGTGAGAAGTTTTTAGTGATGTCAAAAGAAGCACACTCATGCCTCACAGCAGAACAGCTAGATCAGATACAAAACAAGCACAGCAATGAAATAATCGCTGTACCAATACACATGATAGAAAAGATAGGTGGCGGAAGTGCAAGGTGCATGATGGCAGAAATCTTTTTCGATTAACGATACCCGAATGAAAATAGAAACGATACTTTCTCCTTCCCTTTTCAGTCAAATAGAAGACATTGATAAAAAGGTAGTTGTAGTAATCGACATTCTACGAGCCACTTCTACCATAACTACTATTTTAGCCAATGGAGCATCGGCAGTAATTCCTGTGAAAGAAGAATCCATAGCCCGAGAGTATAAGAGCAAAGGATATTTAGTGGGTGGAGAACGAGGAGGAGAAACTATAGCAGGTTTTGATTTTGGTAATTCTCCGTTTCAGTACAAAAAGGAAATAGTATTTGGACAAGAAGTAGTACTGACTACCACCAATGGCACTAAGTGTATAGAGATGGCGAGTAGTGCTCACCAAGTTGTGGTAGGGTCATTTTTAAATCTGGAATCTGTAGTAAAGTATATCAAGCATCTAGACAAAGACGTAGTACTATTTGCAGCTGGATGGCAAGACAGAGTAAATCTAGAAGATAGTCTATTTGCAGGAGCTATTGCCAGTTCATTTGCTCGTAGAGACTGTGACGACGCTACGCAAATGGCGAGAGATGCATATTCTGTTGCTGAAGGAAATCTATTTGAAACTTTACAAAACACCAACCATTTTCAACGACTAGCCAGTAAAGGCGTGACTAAGGACATAGAATACTGCTGTGAGGTGAATGTAATAAGTAGCGTTGGTGTGCTAAAGGACGGCAAGATTAGTCTTGTTGTTTAACTAATTCCCTGATTATTTCTAAGTCCTTCACTATTTTATCTTGAACCAATCGAACATACTCCGATGAATTTGGTGTACCGCAATCCGGGCTAAGTTGGTAGATGATTTTGTTATCTTTAAATATTGACAACTCTTCAAAATCTTCTTGCCCTCTATATTCTGTTGAATCTCCTTTAGCAAAAGCCACTTCTTTTTCATAACCCAACGGAGCATTATACTTAGTGTTTACATCTCTAAACATCAATAGCTCTCCATTTCTTATGTAATAATAATAAAGCCAACAGTGAGATTCTGCAAATTCACCATAAACATAATACTCAAGTGAATCATTAATGTAATAGTCCCATCCACTTCCTTCTGGAGTACTCCAAGTCGAATCTGGGTCAATTATTTTACCTTGTTTATCCCATAGTTGTAAAGAGTCGATTCTACTAAATTCTTTAATGATCTGATTTTTCTTCTGAGCAAAATAACCGTACTTATCATAAATATCATCAAATTCAGTACTTACAATATCAATCACAGTCTCCTTACTTCCTAAATAATCGACAATAGTAGAACTAGTTGAATCATCACTTTTTGGAGGTGTAGAATCACTATACTCCTGATAAGAGTTAAAAACAGAAAAAGTAAAAAAAATAGCAACCAACACCAAAGTTGCTATGATAACATTCTTTAACAAGGAATCTTATCTACCCTAGTCTGGTGCCTACCTCCTTCAAAATCTTGATCTATATAGGTTTGGAGTACTTCTAGGGCTTCGTCTTCTGATAAGAATCGAGCAGGAATACAAATAATATTTGCATTATTATGCTGCTTTATAAGCGTAGCTACTTCCTTGTTCCAAGCTAATCCAGCACGTATACCTTGATGTTTATTAGCAGTCATACATACTCCATTAGCACTTCCACATATCAATATACCAAAGGCTGAAACTCCTTGTTCTACATCGTTAGCTACGGGGTGCACATAGTCTGGATAGTCTACAGACTCACTACCATCCGTTCCGTGGTTTATAAAATCAAACTGTCCTGAAT
>JBDNFQ010000151.1:0-3339 GCA_041689715.1 Bacteroidia bacterium | reverse complement strand
GAAATTGATCATATTATTACCACTTTATTGACTTACAACATACAACTTTATATGTATCTATCTAGCGACCTCTATAGTCTATGATGTCTTAATACATAGAGTAAAAAGAATGGAATTGGAATAAATGAAGCCGACTATAAAGGAGGTGGTGGAAGTGGCGGAGGGCAATGAAGAAAAAAACAAGTGTTATCATTTTCGAGAGCTTCTATTATAGCGTTATCTTCGGGACTAGATGAATAAGTGTAGTACTTTGCCCAGCTTGTTGAATATTTGATTAAAGGTCGTCCAGAAGGCAAATAAAAATAGCTCATTTCATCATCTGAGAGTCCTTCAGCATCCGTAGATATTTTTATGATTTTATGATTTCCAAATTCAGTGCTTATGGATAGGCTATCTCTAATAGTGATGAAGCCTAATTCAAAGTCTATGTCCTTAACTATAAATGTATCATTTTGAAAGTTCGTTTGAATTTCAAAGGAAAAGAACGCAGATGTGTCTTTATTCTTAGTGATTTCATAAAATCGCTTAAAGTTTCGGTACTTACCATACTCAATAATTGAAGAGTCGGTTTTAATTAATTTGCCACTTCTATATTTGTGATTGAACTCCACATTCCATCTAGGTCTACGTTCTGGAGTGTCGCATCCGCAGAGGTAAATGCAAATAACCATGAAAAGACAATATGATTTCATCTCACAAAGTTATATCATTTTGGATAAAACTTAGATCTCAAGTGTGCCTCTTGCCCCCGATAATTGTCGTGAGACGACTCCTTTATGCCGGTGAGTAATGAGATTCTTCCCTTCGGTCTGAATCTTGACTCAGAGCGTAGCGAAGAGTCCCTAATAAAAAGTTATAGATTATCGTCATTCCATTTGCTGGCGGTTGGAATCTCAAAATAGTACTTCCTTACCTTCTTAATGGTTTTCCTTTCTATAACACCAACAACCCAAACTCCCGCACTACATACATCTCCTCACTAAACCAAAGGGCATCTATGTCGTCATATTCCTTTTCGAATGAGTCTTTCAATTGCTTGAAGGTAGTCACCTTTTCTGCGGAGTAGTGCATAGCAGACAGCCAAGAGACTAGCCACTCGCCAAGTTCGGTATCCAACTCTAGCGTCTCACTCGCCTTTTTACTATGAAGCTTTATGGCTATAAAATCTTCTCCTTTTTCTACTACTGGTGTGGTCCCTATCCAGATTAGTTTATCGGTGGACCTTGGTAGTTTTTCTTCTTCTGACTCTAAGCAGTGAGCTATAAAATCGGGAGCTATGTTAGTGTTTGGTGTTTGGAAGTCAAACCAGTCTGCCAGCAGCGTATCGAAACAGATGCCATGCATATAGTTGTAGAGTGACTTCTTTAGCCCGAAACCAAACTTCTCGTGCTCTATGCCAGTACTATCCGTGAATTGCACATCATTATTGGCAAAGGTGATAGGCTCTAGATGTGGCGTGATATTATATGCATCAGGATCTAATCCCACGGGACTATGAGCTGTAAGTGCAAACTGATGCCAAAATCCAGATTGGATTACCTCTGCCTGAAAGAGTTGGCGAACCATCTCTAGGCTGTCTATGGTCTCTTGCTCCGTCTGCGTAGGATAACCGTACATCAGATAGCTATGCACCATTATGCCGCACTCGGTAAAGTTACGTGTGACACGTGCCACTTGTTCTACGGTCACGCCTTTGTCTATAAGAGCGAGTAACCTATCAGAAGCTACTTCTAGTCCTCCCGATATTGCGATACATCCACTGGCTTTTAGTAGGATGCAAAGGTCTTTAGTAAAACTTTTTTCAAAGCGAATGTTTGTCCACCAAGTGGTGTCTAAGTTTCGTTTTAAGATTTCCAATGCAAGTTCACGCATTAGAGCTGGCGGTGCAGCTTCATCTACGAAGTGGAAACCTTGTTCACCCGTTTGGTCTATAAGTGTCTCCATGCGATCTGCCAAAAGTTGAGCAGTAAGTGGCTCATAGTTTCCTATATAGTCTAGCGATACATCACAAAAAGTACACTTGCCCCAGTAGCATCCGTGTGCCATAGTGAGTTTATTCCATCGTCCATCACTCCAAAGGCTATGCATTGGGTTAGCTACTTCTATTACGCTGATATATTTATCTAGCAATAGATCAGCATAATCTGGAGTACCCAGCTCTGCTTGTTTGTAGTCTTGACGAAGCGAAAAGTTATTATAAGTGACTACTCCTTTTTCTAAATGAAAAGTACGTTTGAAGATAGGTTCTGCACTGGCAGTAGTGGTATATTGATGCAGTAGTTCTATAGGAAGCTCTCCATCATCTAGGGTGATGAAATCTAGGAATTCAAATACTCTAGGGTCTGAAATACTTCGTAGTTCGGTATTAGCAAAGCCACCACCTAGAGCTATACTTATATGGGGGAAATGCTCTTTGATGTATTGTCCGCAACGTAAAGCACTGAATAGGTTACCTGGAAACGGTGCCGATAGGCAGACCAGTTTGGGCGTATGCTCTGCCAATCGTGCATCCAGTATCTGTAGTGAAATAGTATCTATGTAGGAGAGCTCGTAACTCAGCTCTTCATATAGCTCATCAAATGAATTGGCACTTTTTCCTAGCTGCTCTGCATAGCGACTTACCCCAAAGTTGGGGTCTACGCATTCTTTGATGAAGTCAGTAAGGTCTTCTATATACAGTGTGGCTAGGTGCTTCCCTTTATCCTGCAAGCCCATAGCACCAAAAGCATAGTCTAGGTAATCTAGGTCTGTAAATCTACTGGCTTCGGGCAGGTAGTTTTCGGTGCATATCTGTCTAGCAAGGCTTGGATTATTGCCTTGCAAAAAGCTAATAATAGAATCTATGGTTTTGGTGTAATCTGCTCTTAGTGAGTAGATCCTGCTAGCATTTTCACTGCTTATATTTTGCTCTTTGTGAGCTAAATTAAAAACGTCTTCTAATTCCTGCTTTGAAAAAAGTTCTAGGATTACCTCTATACCTAGATCCATCTGAAATGATGAGATGGCTTTAGTATTCAAGAAACCTTTGAGATACGCAGTAGCAGGATAGGGCGTATTGAGTTGGGTAAAAGGTGGTGTTATGAGAAGAATATCTTTCAAAGCTTCGAAGATAGGATTGAAAAACTAGCAGTAGCTACTTACAAACAACATTAACACATATATCATAATATATCATAAAAACAAACATATTTGCAATATGGAATCGTTACAAATAAATCGCGTTATTTATTTTAAAGCTTCTAAAATATTTATAACATATATGCATAAAATCAAAACAAAGTTAAGTTTTAAGCTTAAATACAAGAAGAAAAAGGATTCAAAGAAATTCACACTCTCACG
>JBDNFQ010000150.1:0-26709 GCA_041689715.1 Bacteroidia bacterium | reverse complement strand
GATACTTTAGCGAATTCTGTTACCGATTAAACAGATCTAGAAGCAAGAAAACAATCTTTCACAACTTAATTTCTAGAATGATTATTTCACCAAAATTATATCATAACAAAATGGTATGCACTTAAATAGCGACCTCTATTATTTTGTACTGAGCTTAGTGAGAAACAGTAACCTTAGTAGTACTTACTTCGTTACCATTGGTCACTTTAAGTATGTATATCCCGTTTTCTAATCCCTCCGTATTTAAATTATACGAGTTAGGAGTAATCATGTTTACTTCATCATTGCGTACTACGGTTTTTCCTGTCAAGTCCATAAGTTCTATACTCACGGCATTAGCTTGAGCAGCAAATACTTGCACGTTCATCTCATTCACAGCAGGGTTAGGATAAACAGTGATATCTTGATCGCTAGCTATAGAAGCTACAGATGCACCATAATTTTTTTCCCAAGTCATATCTCTAAAAAAAATGTTGTCAGTAGAGTCAGCATCTACTGGTGGAGCAGTTCTGTTAAAAACATAAGCTGCTATACCTAGGCGTACATTTGTATTTTTACCCATAACAGTAGGAGTTGTAACGTTTAAAGTCGGAGAACTGAAGCTTGCTTGAGGAGCTATTTCGCTATTTAATATTAATAATAAAGCTGGTGGAGCTACAACTATTTTAGAGGCATCAATGTTTATAGTGTAAAAATTAAAAATTATCGTGTCTCCGGCGTTTAAAGCTTTGGTGTCGTTATTTTTACAAGTAAATTGTAAAGGGAATACTGTGTTTGCCTCGCCATCTTTGATGTAAGTGGGTAGGTCAATAGATGTAACGGCTAAGTCTACTTGTGCATAAAGAGCCGTAGTCGCAGCTAAAAAAAGAAGAGTAAGTGTTTTTTTCATTTTGTAATATGTTTTAATTATAATTTCAAATTTACCTAAAAAACACATTAGGCTAATAAAATTTGCAACCCATTTATGTCAAGATTTGATAATATGTTGTTTTCAGACACTATTATGTCTTTTGAGTAGCCTTCTTTTTTGCGTTGCAAGAGAGTTATTTTTTCTTCTATTGTGTCTCTAGAAATAAACTTGTAACTAAATACATTGTGCTTTTGGCCTATTCTATGTGTCCTATCCCTAGCTTGTGCCTCAGCTGCAGGGTTCCACCATGGATCTACTATAAATACGTAGTTGGCTGAGGTAAGATTTAGCCCTGTGCCACCCGCCTTCAGTGAGATTAAAAAGACGGAAGGTTCTTCTATTGCTTGAAATTCAGCCACATATTTTGCTCGCTTTTCTTTAGTAGTAGACCCGGTAAGTTTGAAGTATGAAAGTCCTTTTGACTTTATATCCTTTTCTAAAATATCTAAGTAGCTAACAAACTGAGAAAAGACTAGAATCTTATGTCCGTCTTTTAGTGCAGTGCTTATTTTTTCTAGAAGTATGTCGTGTTTGCCACTACTTGCCTCATACTCCTTGTTTACCAAGTAGGGGTGGTTGGCTATCTGTCTCAGCTTAGATAAGCCTTGTAAAATAGAAAATTTAGATTGACTTATTCCTTTATCTTCTACTAAATCAGTCAAGCTATTGCGGTATTCAGATTTTACTTCTTCGTAGTATTCTGCCTGCTCTTTGCTCATTTCGCAGTAGATTATTTTTTCAGTAAGCAGAGGGAGGTCCTTGGCTACTTCGCTTTTTGTTCTTCTTAGCAAAAATGGTTTTATAAGAGCTTGTAGCTCTTTTGCTACTTTATCGTCGCCTAGCTTTTCTATTGGTTTGGCGTACTTGTCTTCAAATTGTCTTAGGCTGCCGAGTAGTCCCTTGTTCAGAAAATTCATCTGACTCCATAGGTCTCGTACCGAGTTCTCTACTGGGGTTCCCGTAAGTGCAACTCGGCAAGTTGCTTTTAGTTTATTTATATATTGAGTAGTTTTAGCCGTATGGTTTTTTATATTTTGGCTCTCGTCTAGTATTACTACTTCTAGTTCTAGTTGCTGAAAAAGCTCAGCATCATTTCGTATGAGGCCATAGCTGGTAATGAGCAAATCGGTCTGTACAAATGCTGAAATAGACTTGGCTCTTTTAGACCCTGCGTGTAAAGTCACTTGTAGTTCTGGGGTAAATACTTTTACCTCTTCTTGCCAATTATAAAGTAGGGAAGTGGGGGCTATTAATAAAAATAACGGCTTAGTAAGCTCGGAGCTAGCGTGCTTTAGCTTTTGTAAGAATGCTAAAGTTTGCACCGTTTTTCCTAGTCCCATATCGTCAGCTAGTATGCCGCCAAATCTGTTATTTTTTAAGAACATAAGCCAGCTTAAGCCATCTTGTTGGTATGGTCTTAGTTTGCCTTGGAAGAGTTTATGGGGTTCTTCTTTCAGAATATCTACCAGCTTGGTAAGGTGCTGCTTTATTTCCTTAGCTTGGACCAAACTGAGGATGTTTACTTGATACTTTTTTACAGCGTATGTATTGTCTTTACTGGTTTGCTTTATTAGCGAATTGCCCAAAGCAAACCACTCTTTTGGGAATACGAAAATTTCGGAGTTGGGCAGTAGTAGCTCTGTTTCGCCTTTTTTCATCAAGGCTACTATTTTAGAGAAGGGTATTTCAAAACTGCCTATAGTAATGACTACCTTAAGGTCAAACCAGTCTATCTTATCACTTATAGTATAGTTGAGTCTTGGCTTCTCTAAGCTGTAGTTTATCTTGAGCTCATTTTGAATTACAAAGTGCATTTCTTCCAGTACTTCTTTGTGAGTTCTGAGCCACCCCATAGTTTCAGGGAGTGATGCGTCGTCTAAAGCTAAAAAGCCATCACTCTGCTCATTTAGATTAAGCTCCGCTAAGGCAGTTACCCGATTGGCCTCCCATATCTGTGAGCGTTTGTATTTCGTAAAAATAGGTTGATCGTCTTCCCATTTTAGATGTACATGAAATAGCTTACTTGCACTATAGGCAAAAAGATGCTCACCATATTTTATCAAAAGTCGGAAGCCATATTGCCCATTTTGTAAGCCAAGAGAAAGCACGGTAGTAGCTTCTTCTTTTATAGTATTTAGTGTAAAGCCTTGAGCGTGTACGGGTGCCGTTTCCAGCAGTGGAGTAACGAATTTTTCATAGTAAATATGCTCGTTTTCAGGTTTAACGTGAACGTATTTTTTATTAATAAAAATGTTGATTTTGCTTCCATCTACAAAGTCGTAAAATTTATGTAAGTGACCTGATACTAAAAGATTCGCTGGATTTTGGCTCAACATTAATCCGCCGAGTTTCATAAAAGGGATTCTATCTTCTCCGTATTTTATTGTAATAAAATAAGACGTTCCATTCTCGTTTTTTCTGAAATGAAAAAGTACTTTGGTATAGTCTGGCAAGATACGAACAGGAATGGCTGCAGGATTAATGTCATCTGCTATATATAGACAGTCCGAAGAACTACTGAGTAAGGCTAGAAGGTTTAAAATTTTAGATTCTATAAAAGGGCGTATCTCGTTTTTGAGTATTTCTTTGCTTAGGTGTTTCTGAAAAAACTCCTTAGGTCTTATTTTTTGTTTTGGAGAGAATTTACGCACTATGTTTTCTACCATTACATCATCTAGAGTAGCTATTTGTGCGAGTTGATCTGAGCTTAGTCGGGTATAGTAGGATGCGTTACCACTGAAAACTTTTTGGTAGGTTAGTGAGAGTGTTTCGTGTGAGGTGTAAGCCACAACATACGGGTGTATCATCACACCGAGTTGCTGGTGCGTGGACACACTAAAAATTAGTTTATACTTTGAGTCTTGAGCTACTTTCACGCTATTAATGCCTGTCGAAAAATAGGGCAATATACAAGTGATTCTAATCTCTAAAAAGTGATTTTTTATTCTATCTCTAGATATTTGGTTTCGAGCAGTTCAAGCAGGTTGTCAGGCTTTATACTTCTCCAATCTATCTCATTTAGCCGGCCGCCGTAGGTAACATAGTGTTTTAGCCTATAGTCATCCATTTCGTCTAATACGTGGGGCAATGCGTTAATGATATAGATACCACCCTTTATGTCTTCTTTCCACTCTTGATAGTAATCGTCTGATATAGCGTGAAAGTTTAATACATTCTCTGCTATGATAGCGAAATTTTGAATTCCTAAATCTATTAAATGATCTAATAATTCAGTTTTCAGAAGCATGATGTCGTTATTTATGGCATCGTTCCACTCACCTATTAGCTCAATTATACAAAACTCTTGCTCATAGTCTGCATAGAGTAACTTGTAGAATAGCGTGTCACTGCCAAAACTATCCCATTGCGGATGGAGTAAGTAGTTGTAGACTTTATTGGTATAGTGAAACTCGGAGTATTCTTGGCCATAGTTCAGAGCATTCGGGTCTTGGTCAGCCGAGTATATATCTCGCCACAGATAAAATGGCTCAATTTGATGCATCTGACTCTATATTGGTTTCTCCTACTAAGTATAAGGGGCGATTTTTTACATTGTCATTTATGCGGCTTATATATTCCCCTATCATGCCAATACCCAACAACTGTATGCCACCCAAAAATATAATTGTAATCATAAGAGACGGCCAGCCTGGTTCGTATTGTTTTAGTATAAATCTAGCGTATAGGGTGTATAGAATTAAGAAAAAACCAATAAAAGCACAGAAAAAACCAGAGAGAGTCGCAAGCCTAAGTGGCCAATTAGAAAAAGATGTAATAGCATCTAATGCTAGTCTTATCATTTTGCGATAGGTATATCCTGTTTCTCCAGCATTTCTTCCTAGTCTCTCATAGGATACAGCAGTTTGCTTAAATCCTAGCCAAGCTATTTGCCCTCTCAGATACCTCTGCTTCTCGGGCATTTGCTTCAGGGCGTTTGCTACTTTTCTATTGATTATTCTAAAATCTCCTGTGTCTACAGGTATTTCAATATTGGTTATTTTATTTAATAATTTATAGAAAAATTTAGCGGTTAGTTTTTTCAGAGCAGACTCATCAGCTCGCTTTATTCGTTGAGCATATACTACATCGTACCCTTCTTCCATTTTGGCGAGCATTTGGTGCATCACAGCAGGGGGGTCTTGCCCATCACTGTCTATCAACATTATCTTGTCTCCTTTGGCATAGTCTATACCAGCAGAGACTGCTATTTGATGTCCAAAATTTCTGCTGAGGTCTATGTATTTAAAGTCCTTGTTTTCCTCACAGAGTCCTTTTATTAAAGTAAGGGAATTGTCTTTACTTCCGTCGTTCACGAAAATGACTTCAGCATTTTCAGAGATTTTAGTAAGTTCTAAACTGAGCTCACTTACAAAAGAAGCTAAACCGGCCTCTTCATTATATATGGGTAATACTATAGATATCACTAGTGCAAATTAAGATAAAAAAATGGAGCGAGGTAGTCTTTAAAATCCTGTGCTATCATACAATTTAAGTAAGAGTTTTAGTGTAGCGTATAAGAGTATCAAGGCATCAATCGACTTATTATTATCTCATAGTAACATGTCAAAAGTCTTGTGGAGCTTGTTTATCATAGCCGTATCGTCTGGGCAGATATAAACCACTTCATATTCTTTTACCGTATTAGGAAGTTCAGCTGCAGTGAAGTCGGCAGATTTTTTTTGACCTAGTCTATCTCCATGCGTTCCCATTAAAGAATACTGTAAACTAAATAAGCCAGAAACTAGGATAATGCCAACGAAGATGATTTTTTTCATGCTATAACTATTTACTTTCGTAAACGAAGATAAGTATCCTTTTAGTATTGAAAAGAATTCATTTAATAGCCGTAGGAGGTGCCATAATGCACAATCTGGCCATAGCTCTAAAAAATAGAGGCTATTACATCACAGGTAGTGATGATGCCATATACGACCCAGCAAAAAGTAATCTAGAAAAAGCAGACCTAATGCCAGCTATAGGTTGGGATGCAGACCATATTACATCAGACATCGATGTAGTAATACTAGGAATGCACGCCAGGTCAGATAATCCAGAGTTGCAAAGGGCAAGAGAACTAGAGCTTAAAATTATGTCTTTCCCTGAGTTTGTAGCTAATGAATGTGAAGATAAGAAACGCATAGTAGTAGCAGGAAGTCACGGCAAAACAACAACTACAGCTATGATTATGCATGTGCTTTCTCAATTGCAGATGGATTTTGACTACTTGGTGGGCAGCTCAATAGATGGGTTCGATCTCTCTGTAAAACTGACAGATGCTGACATGATAATCATAGAAGGAGACGAATATTTATCTTCTCCGCTTGATATGACATCTAAGTTTCTTTGGTATCAACCGCACATAAGCATAATTACGGGTATAGCATATGATCATATTAATGTGTTCCCTACTTTTGAGTCATACCTCGCTACTTTCAGGAGCTACATAGCTTCTCATCACAAAGAAGGTAAATTCTTCTGGTTTCAAAAAGATGAGAATTTGGCTAAAATGGTAACCAAGACTAATGTGCCAAATGTGTCGTATGATACTCCACAGTTTAGACTCCAAAATGGAGGAACTATTGTAACTGCTGATGGAATAGATTATCCATTAGCCGTAGTAGGTAAACACAATCTAGAAAACCTACAAGCAGCACTGCTAGTATGCCAAGAATTGGGCGTATCAGTAAATGCTTTTTATAAAGCAGCAGAATCTTTTACGGGTGCAGGGAGAAGAATGGAAAAAATAATAGAAACTGAGAAGCAAGTGGTATACCGAGATTTTGCCCACTCGCCCAGCAAGCTGCAAGCTACCACAGAGGCTATAGCAGAAACCTATAACGGGGACGTGCTAGCAGTTTTTGAATTGCATACTTTTAGTAGTTTAAATAAAGATTTTTTGCCTTTATATAAAGATACTATGTCTGCGGCTACTAAGGCAGTGGTATATTTCGACGAGGAGGTATTTGCCCATAAAAAAATGACGCCAATGTCTCCGGAATTTGTGAGAAAATGTTTTGGAAATGTTACAGTTATCAATTCCTCATCTGAGCTTTCTGAATTGGTAAATATGGCATATGATAAAGGGGATAATATTCTACTGATGAGCTCTGGCAAGTTCAATAATGCAGAGTTTAAATTTATCTAGAGTTGCTTTATTCGCAACCTAATAGTGGCCTCTGTTGGCTTATCTGCTCGTATTTCTTCTACTCTCAGAGCGTAGTAAGAATTTTGCTCTTTTACAAGGAGACTTAGGTTTTCTTTTAGACTAAGCTTCTGCTGATTCTCTTCCCAACCTTGAAAAAGGTTTATAAGCCCATCTACATCCGTGTACTCTAAGTCTTTTGCATAAAAGTAGTCTATATTGGAGAATGTTCTACTAGTGTCTATATGAATCTCTGTAAAATCATCGTTGATAAGCAAGGCTTGATAAAGGCCCACATATTTGTTTAATGTAGAGATAAACGGGTAGGATCCATGATGTATTATAGAGTCTGGTAAATAGGTGAAACAGATATTCCAATCACTGCGTTTAGGTTCTACGTTATTCAGTATCTTTTGTGAGAGTAATGAGTAGTAGGTATAGGCAAAGTTGGGATCTTTTTCTACCCATTGAGACCTTGTAAAACTACCATCTAATGTGCCATACCTAATATGGAAAGTGTTATTGATCGCATCCAAAATTTGCAGCTTATAGTAGTACAAAAATGTACCATCGCTCCAAGAGAGCAGGTACACATTTTTATATGATTTTGGATTTGGAAACTCGAAGTCACCCCAAACGCCAATAGCCGATTGAGTTCCAGTGCCAGAGGTGCCGTCTAGTTGCCACGGGATACTATGTATAGGGTAAGCCGTATCTATAGCATCATAATTGGTGATTTTGGTATTGTGTATCGATACCCCAAGTAGTGTGTTCAGCAATATGCTCCAGCTGCCTTTTGTGTTTTGAAACTTGAGATGCCACGGAGATTCAAAGCTACTAGCCAACTTGTCGGCACTAGACAGGTCAATATATGCTGCTTGGTTTCCTGTGGTGCTAACTGTTATTTCTGTAGTATAATCTTTAATTTTGGGTAGTACTTCGTCTGGTTGAAAACATCCAGAGAGTAGTATGAGTGATATGTATAACAAGTTTCTCATTTGATAATGTAACTAACATTAAAGAAAAATGCTCTATCTCTTGCTGCGGCTATACTTGTTTCGTCGGTCAGCAGAGGTTCTATATCTCGAAGTACAAACCTCTCGTTATTCACAAAGGTCTGATTATTTGCATTTGTAATACCAAATATTAAATGCATTTTGTCTTCAGCAAAACTATGACTTACAGCTAGATTTAGGTAACTTATTTTGCCCTGTTGGAATATGGTTATTACATCGTTTTCGAGGGCTAGTGTTGAGTGTTTGCCAAGGTGTCTGCCCGTTGCGGATACTGCTAGTCTAGAATTTGGTATTTTAATGTGTACATAGATATTTGCTTCGGGGGTAAAGTAGGTCAAATTGGCTGTATCTTTTAATTGATTAGTACCGTGCAACATTACGCTCGGCCTGAGTTTGAGCCAATGATTTTTAAAGGTTAACCCTGCGTATGTAGTATTCCCACTGCTAGAGCCGACATTTTGTATTTTATCATTAGTTATAGGTCTGGGTATACCTCTTATGCTGTTATATAGTATCCCACTATGTATATCTACATTTTTTTTAGAAACCAACAATAGAATATTTAGTGTACTTATATCTATAGGTTTTAGCAATATGTTGCTTTGTACACCACCATTTAAAATGGGCGTATAAAAAAGATTGGAGAATGCACTATAAGATAGTGATTGCTGATATGAAGCCACCAGTTGCAAATCGTTTTTGGGAGCTAAGGTCACCTTAGCGTGTGGTAGCAGATAGCTATTGGCAAGACTGTTTGTTAACAGTTTAGCTCCTGCTTCTAGTCTAAAGGTGCTTTGCCATTGGTAGGAAAAACTGCCAAAAGCAGTATAGTCTGAGTATGTAGATTGGATGGCATTTATCGTAGGATACTCATTATCTTTTATTGAGCTTAGCTCTATACCCATTGTATAGTTCAATTTTCGATTTTCTGAAGTAAGCAAAAGTTGTGTATACGATTGAGCAAAATTAGAACTAGCCTGAGCATCTAAACCTATATGAGTTTGGGTAGTGCCATTGCTTAAATCTTTGTCTAAAGAATTGAGGTTATTTGCAGCCCTATGCCACATTGTACTGAGTTCAAGAGTGTGGTTTTTAGATAAGGCAGTTTCTAATGAGCCTAGTATTCTATTTCGTGCAAAGGATTGGTTGACATCTCGCACGCGTGAGGTCCCTTCTATTACTTCACCTCTTTGTACAGATTTATATACTGAATTATCTAAAGAAACCGTGAGACCTACACTTTTTAAAATTTTATAGGAGTAAGAAGCATTTAGGTCATATCGCTCATAGGCACTTATAGCGGTGCCCCTGTCTGTAAGTTGCTCGTATTGAGCAGCAGAGAAACTCCTATTTACACCTACACGTGCAGTATGTATGAGATTACTTAACTCTATGCTAGAATTAATATGGAAATCATTTGCAGAGCTATTGGTTATAGAAGCTTGTGCCGCAATAGCTTTGTTTTGGTAATTTGCGGTATATAGAAAAATGGCCATAGTCCCAGAATTTTTTGCACTGTAGGTAGATGGAGCAATACGTAATTCTATTCTGCTAAGATCCCAAACAGGAATGCCTCTCAGATCATAAGGAATATTTTGGTCTAGGAGATAAGGTAAGTCATTTTTAAATATGGCGATGTACTCATTTTTTATTGAGCCCCCCGTGACATGCGATTGATTATCTAAGTGATATAGATGAAAGGTAGGAAGCAAATCAAGTGCTTCTTCCAGATTCTGAATATTATTGTAGCGAATATCTTCAGCATCTAAAACAAAAAATGCAGAGGTATCTTGCCCCATGCACGTACTTACAATGAATGCCCAAAAAGCCGTTTGTATATATCTGAAATTTCTCACTAATAGCGTAAAACCAATGCTATGCAATTATAGTGCGTCCTTGGTGGTTTCTATGAATAGATTTAAAACCTTGACATTAATTTTAGGTAGATATTACATCCACTTTACTTTTGGCTACTCTGGTGCCTACAAAAACAAAGATAAAAACCAAACCAATAACTGTGGAAATAGAACCTGCAATGGATACGTCAAGATACATAGAAGCATAATATCCAGCAGCAGAACACATTATTCCTATGATTGCAGATAAGAAGAGCATTCGCTTAAAATCTTCTGTAAGTAGGTAGGCGATAGCTGGAGGTCCAGATAAAAATGCAATGACTAAAATAGCCCCTACCGACTCAAAACTAACTACGGTACTCAGAGAAACCCCACTCATTAAGAAATAGTGCCAAAAAGTAACGGCCACCCCTGTAGAAAGTGCAAAATTTGGGTCAAAAGTAGTTATGAATAAACCCTTGTATCCCCAGATGACTCCCGCTAAAAGAAGAACACAAACTAGGAGTAATATGATGGTTTGTTTAGGCAGTTGTAGTCCAAACCCTACCGGTTGCAACCAAAAGACGATTTGCTCTATTTCTCCATATAAAACGCATTGTTGGTCTAGGTCTACATTCTTCCCAAACTTGGAGATAAGAATAATCCCAATAGCGAAGAGTAATGTGTAGGATACGCCAACAGCGGCATCACTTTGCAGTCTAGCTTTTTTGGTAAACCACTCTATCATCACAGTCGCCAAAATACCGCTAAGTGCAGCTCCGGCTAGTATTGGCACGCTGGCTGTAGAGCCGGATATATAGTAAGCAATGAAAATTCCTGGTAAAACTGCGTGCGATATAGCATCGCCTATCATTACCATTTTTCGCATGACCAAAAAGCAACCCATTAAGGCACAATTTATGGCTACCAGACTAGCGGTGAATATGATATAAAAATCGTTCATCAGTATGGGACTTCACTTTGGTGCGGATCAGTCTCTGGTCGGTCAAGTAGTTTTATCAGGTGCTTCTCTATCTCTGGAGTTATAACGTGCTCTATGCCCTCAGCATCGTCATGCACATGGTCTTCTTCTAGTTGAAAATACTTAGATAAATAAATCTCCCAAAGACGGTGTTTTCTTATTACTGCTCTTGCAGCTATTCTTCCATTATCGTTTAGTATTACAAATCCCCGCACTTGATCTATTTGCCTGTCATGCTCTAGCCTTTTTAGTATGCTTTTTAATTTTGATGGCGGATACTTTTCTTTTTCTATAAGGTCTTTCACCGTGATAGTTTTCTCTCCATCTTGAGCCAGTTTATAAATGTCTTTTAGCACATTTTCATTGTTAATTTTGACGTTATTGGATACTCGCATTTTCATACGTGAATACATACCTTTTTCTTTTCCAAAAAATATGGCAATTAATGCAAAGAGAGAAAGTACTACTACTATCCATGGGCCTGTGGGCATACCTGTACCGCTGTAGCTTATAAATACACCTATTACTCCACTTGCAAAGCCAAATGACCCCGCATATAGCAGCATTTTTTTTACATTATTAGTTAAAAAACGTGCTCCTGCAGCAGGTGTTATCAGTAGTGCTGCCATGAGAACGACGCCAACAGCCTGCACGCCTATAGCTACAGTGATCACGGTGAGCACTGCCAGAAATGATTTTAAAAAGGATACCTTAATACCAAGTCCTCTAGCATAATTTTCATCAAAACTGATAAGACTAAATCCTCGTAAAAAGAAGGCAATGCACACTACATTGATAATGGCTATCACAGAAAAAAGTTGGATATCTAGCATGCCCATAGAGGCTGCCTTGCCAAACAAAAAACTGTCCAACCCACTTTGGGCGGCATTTTCGCTGTGTTGTATGTCCGTTAAAAATACAATGCCAACCCCAAAGAATACACTTAAAGTGAGAGCCAAAATAGTATCTGGTTTTAGTTTAGATTTAGCTTGTACGTAGTCCACTATCCATATAGAGAGTAGACCAGAGGAGATAGCTCCGATAAGAAAATAGAATGGGTTTTTTACTCCTGTGAGCATAAAAGCTATTGCCACCCCCGGTAGTACAGAGTGCGATATTACATCACCTATAAGAGCTCGCTTGCGAAGATAAGTAAAGGTGCCCACTACACCTGCCGCAAAGCAGAGTATGCCAGACGCTATACTTACTACAAAGAGGGTATAGTTCTCGGCAGAAAAAAAGGTATTTATATGACCCCATATTTCCATCATTTATGGCGAATCGGGAATTCTTTGTTTTCTAGTTCTTGGCTTATTTTGGAGATAGTAGTAAGCCTGCCTCCATATGTGTCTGTCAGTATTTGGTCTGTGAATACTTTTGAAGTAGGGCCACTTGCAATGAGTCTAGTATTGAGCAATACTAAGTGGTCAAAATAGGATTGTGCTGTATGCAAATCATGATGCACTATTACTAAGGTTTTGCCAGCATCTTTCATTGTTTTAAGCAATGAAATTATCATTTCTTCAGTAGCTATATCCACTCCGGCAAAGGGTTCATCCATTAAAAAGAGATCTCCTTGTTGGGCTATTGCTCTAGCTAAAAATACCCGTTGCTGCTGCCCGCCAGAAAGCTGGCTTATCTGCCGCTTAGCGTAGCCTAGCATATTTACTTTTTCTAGACTATCGGTTATTATTTCTTGATCTTCTGTGGTTAGCTTTTTGAATAAGCCTCTTTTTTGGAACCTGCCCATAGCTACAATATCCCACACATTTGCAGGGAAATCCCAGTCTATATCTTGTCGCTGTGGTACATAGCTTACTTTGTGTCGCACATTATTCAGCTCATCATCATACACCTTGGTAAAACCACTTGTAGGTTCTACTATTCCCATTATTGCTTTTAGTAAGGTGCTCTTGCCGCTGCCGTTGGGCCCCATGATCCCAATTACCTGCTTATCTGGCAGCTCAAAGTCTATATTCCATAGGGCAGGTTTACGGCCGTATAGCACAGTAAGGTTATGAGCTTCTATGATTGTATTACTCATTGTAAGCCTTTTATTATGGTGTTTACATTGGCTTCTAGCATGCCGGTGTAGGTACCTTGTGATGTGCCAGCAGAACCTAGTGCATCACTATACAAAGTGCCCCCTATTCTTACATTATAATTTAGGGCCCCAGCTCCTTCTATTACGGCTTCAAGGTTTTTGTTTGATACGCTTGTTTCTACAAAAACAGATTTTACTTGGTTCTGCACTATGAAGTCTATCATGTTTTTAACATCCTTAGCTCCATACTCTGCAGCTGTAGATATGCCCTGTAAGCCCCGGACTTCAAATGTAAATGCATCGCCAAAATATTCGAAGGCATCGTGACTAGTGATTAGAATTCTCTGCTCAATGGGTAAAGTAGAGTCCAATTGACTCTGTAGAGCATGAGTTAGTTTTTCAACCTTTAGATTGTATGCAGCAAACCGCTCACGGCAGTCCTTTAGAACCGCGTTTTGTAAGCTTAGCTCTTCTGCTACACCTTGTAAACCCGTCATCCATACTTGTGGGTTAAACCAAATGTGTGGGTCTATTAAGTCAGAAGTATTATCTACTCTTTTTAGGTGCTCTTTTGGAATGTAATTACCTAAAGCAAATACAGGTTTTTGTTTGCTATAGTTTTCTAACATTTTGGCCATCTTACCTTCTAGGTGTAGGCCGTTGTATACTATTATGTCTGCCGTAGCGAGTTTTGTAATGTCACCTTGAGATGCCTTGTACAAGTGTGGATCTACACCAGCACCCATGAGTGCTATTACTTCTACCTCATCGCTTACAATGTTTCTTATACAATCAGCCACTATTCCTGTAGTACAAGCTATGATTATTTTACCATCTTCTTTGGGCTCAGAACAACCCGCAAGTAGCAAGACACTTATCAAAAAAAACGCTGTAGACTTGTAACAAATGTGCATAGCACAAAGGTAGTTAAGAATTGCAGAATCGTGAATGCATAGTCACGTAAGTTTAAGTATAGGTCCTTACGTGGTTGAGTATTAATTTGGTTTATTACAATAAAAAATACGTGTAAATTGAGAATTATGTAGCCTTTGGCTCTAGATTTGTTAATATAACTACGTGAGGTACTTTATTTGTTACATATTTATACTGGGTGTATGTGCAGTGCAGGCACAACTCTATACACTCAAAGATCCCCAAAAGGATAGTATTGATATGGAGGTGTTGTATGATTCTCTACCGGTTATGTGTGACTCTTTTTATGCAATGTTACTTAGAGAGGATTTAGTTGAAATGAAAAATTTTGTGCCTAGGATGAAGTATCTCAAATCTACTTTCGATACTATGGCTATAGAATATAGAGAGGAGCAGGTTGTATATAGACAGCAAATGTTACTCCGTAATCTGCAAAAAGAGTATAAGAAGATTTTAAAATATGCGAAGCAATCTAAGCTCAATATTAAAAGGCTTGAAAAGGGAAAAACTACATATGACTATGGACGAGATGAGCAGGGAAATAAGTATTGCTATGTAACAGTGCTTTGTTATAAAAATAAGATGGAGTTTGAGCTAAAGTATTTGGCTATTTTACTTAATTTACATTGGTTTGTGGGTGACGACTTGAAACTAGAAAAGACATGAGATTAGTGTTTGCTATATTAGTATCTGTAATGGCTACTTCCCTCTTTGCACAAAGTTGGGAGGTGAAAGATCATCCCAACA
The DNA here is from genome assembly GCA_041689715.1 of Bacteroidia bacterium. GTDB lineage: Bacteria > Bacteroidota > Bacteroidia > NS11-12g > UBA9320 > UBA9320. The sequence goes on along the minus strand of JBDNFQ010000150.1, from coordinate 12,100 downwards.
ATCGAAAAAAAGCGATCATAGTAGACAGCATAGCTATCTCTGACTATGTGCATACAGAAGTAAGCGAACTTGCTGAGGGTAAAGCATATGTGTCTCAAGGAAATTTATATGCGTACATAAATGTAGTAGGTATGGAGCTCACACCGTATGTGTTTGTAGAGGCTAATAATTTTTCGAATGGGTTTGCCATAGTAGGCGATAGCTTTTCTAAAAGCATACTGAATGAGAAAATGCAACTTGTTGTTCCGCTTGAGTTTCAAGAAGTACGCTTGCCAAAGCATGGATTAATAGTGGTGCAAAGCACATCGGGTACTTGGGGTGCATATGATACAAAAGGAGTCGTAAAGTTGCCGCTTATCTATGATTTACCACCTAATATATTAAATTTGGAAACAATAATAGTATGTAAGGACAAGCTGTATGGTGTGGTAAATGATTGTAACGAGTTTAGGTATAATTGTAGATATCAATATATAGACCCAAGCGGATTAGGCTATCAAAGTGGCACATACTTACGTTTATTTTAAGAGAAAATTATAAAATGAAAAGCACTAAAATATTTCTTCTTTTATCTGTTTTAGCATTACTTGCTAGTTGTTCGCAGTATGCACATAGAACGGTACGAGTAAAGAAAAGTAAGCATTCGTTAGATGCAGTAGCAAAGCAGAGTTTTACACTAAATAAAAATCGGGTAATTACCGGCAATACTATGGAAGTGATGATGCAAGGTGAAGACTTGCCTGGGCCTCTTAATCCTCTCAGGATAAAACCTTTAAAGGTTAGCGAAGCACGTCAAGCAATTAAGCAAAGCATAATAGGTAGAGCATATTTACGGATAAAATCAGACTCTGTAGTGCATGATTCTTTGCAAAGAGGAGACCTAGATAGGGAAGAAATAATTCAGAAATACGAAAGAGCAAATGGGCTTTCCGTAGCAGCTTTAATACTCCTTCTTACGTCACCTTTTACTTTGGGATTTGGATTTTTATTGTCTCTTATTTTTGCAATTTTTGCAATACGGATTTATTTCAGGTATAAGAATCCAGGGGTTAAGGAAAGATATATAATGGCTCTATCAGTACTAGTAGGTGCGTTTGTGTTCTTAGGAGCCTTCGTTGGACTGCTCTTATTTATTTTTGTTTACTAACACTGTCTTCGATCGAAGCTACCAATTTTTTCTATTTCTAGTTTTATTTGCAGTATGCAAATGAATACAAGCCAAGATTTCGCCAAACAATTAGATTCAGAAGATTCATTAGCTAAGTACCGCAGTCAGTTTTTTATGCCTCCGGGCAAGACTAGGGCAGAACAACTTTATTTTACTGGAAATTCACTTGGTCTGCAGCCGAAGTCAGTGAAGGATTATATCCAACAAGAATTAGACGATTGGCAGATGTTAGGAGTAGAAGGTCACTTTCACGGTAAAAACCCTTGGTTTAGCTACCATCATTTTTTTGATCAAGAAGCTAAAGTAGTGGGTGCAAAGCCAGAAGAAGTGGTGGTAATGAATAACCTCACAGTAAATCTCCATTTGTTACTTGCGAGTTTCTACAGGCCGACGAAATCTCGCTATAAGATCATTATGGAGGGCGGAGCCTTCCCCAGTGATATGTATGTGATAGAGAGTCAGGTAAAGCATCATGGGTACGAATATGCAGATGCCGTGGTAGAAATAAATCCGCGAGAAGGTGAGCACGCACTTCGTACAGAGGATATCGTAGCTAAGATTAATGAAGTAGGAGAGGAGTGTGCTTTAGTTTTCTTTAGTGGAGTACAATATTATACTGGCCAAGCTTTTAATATGAAGGCACTTACTGACGCGGCACATGCCGTAGGAGCTTATGCTGGTTTCGACTGTGCACACGCAGCTGGTAATATTAAGATGGAGCTACACGACTGGAATGTAGACTTTGCGGCTTGGTGTACATATAAGTATATGAATAGTAGTCCTGGTGGGGTCAGTGGTGTTTTTATACATAGTAGGCATGGCAACAATCCTGATACTCCGCGATTAGCAGGTTGGTGGGGACACAAGGAGAGTGAGCGTTTTCAGATGAAGAAAGGCTTCATCCCAGAACCAGGTGCAGCAGGATGGCAGCTGAGTAATGCTCCTATACTAGCTATGGCTGCACATAAAGCGTCTCTCGATATGTTTGACGAGGTGGGAATGGACGCTCTAGTAGCTAAAGGGAAGAAATTGAATGCATTTTTAGAACAGGTGGTAATGGATGCACAAGCGGCTAACGATAAGCTAGAGTTTGAGGTAATTACTCCGAAAGAGCGTGGCTGCCAGCTAAGTATGCTCACTAACCAAAATGGTAAAGCACTATTCGACTACCTAACGGAACGGGATGTGATAGCAGATTGGAGAGAACCTAATGTGATACGCCTCGCTCCAGTTCCTTTGTATAATTCGTTTATGGATGTATGGGAGTTTGGGGAGTTGCTAAAAAACTTTTAAATAAAAAACCCAGCCTTTCGACTGGGTTTCTAACCTAACTATTTTAACTAAATCTTCCCAGTAACGTAATTCACTGGTAAAGCGTTTCTGAAGTAAGTAGTGCTTCTTCAGGAACGTTGATGTCAAAGGATCATCACTCCCTTTGGTATATTCGAAATTAACAGGTAGTAGTTGTTAGTATTTCTTAGTACGAATATATACTCGTACTTTCCTTTTCCAAGCGTTTAATGTAAAAAGTCTATAAATGACACAATTTATTCCAAATATGGGATTTTTTCAATATTGAGACCGGAATTAAAGAGCCCAATGGCTTGACTATAATCAGAAAAAGGTGCAATTTTTAGCTTGATAAAAGGCTGTGTACTTATTGATAGTGTGGTTTTGCGTAAGAATGGACAGTCTATACTACTTAGTTAATGTGTCTATACTCACACTACCTAGTTCTTTTATTCTCTCTAAAGTACTTCTGAAATCTTTGAACCCTTTTACCTCGAGTATAAGGTGATTTTTACCTTGCTTGAAGCTAAAATGTTCTGGTTCTTGGTTTACTGAACTCATAATAGTACCAAATGTAGGAGCTTGATAAAACTCTTCTCCTAGGTTGTTATTAAAGTACAGGAAGATTTCTTTCTCTCTTGTCTTTACTTTTTCCGCATATATGTTTTGTGCTGCTATCTTTAGTTTCACGCTCCATACTAGGTTTCGTACTGCTTTAGGCATATCCCCAAAACGATCTACCAACTCTAGAGTAAAACTCTCGAGTATTTCTTCGTCATTAATGGCTGATAAGGCAGAGTATAGATTTAATCGCTCAGCTACATTGCTTACATATGTCTCTGGTATGCGTGCCTCAAAATCTGGCTCTACAGTAGCTTCTACCGTTAGTCTTTTGGAAGAATTTTGGGTAGTTCCGTTATCTAGTAGGGCATTATACTCTTCATCTCGTAGTTCTTGCATAGCTTCATCTAGTATTTTATGATACATATGAAATCCTATTTCTGAGATGAAGCCACTCTGCTCTGCACCTAAAAGATTTCCTGCTCCACGGATATCCATATCACGCATAGCTACGTTAAAACCGCTTCCAAGGTCTGAGTATTCCTCTATGGCTAGCAGTCTTCTTCTTCCGTCTTCTGGCAGTGTGTGTACAGGCGGAGCTAGCAGGTAGCAGTATGCTTTTATATTACTTCGTCCTACTCGGCCACGCATCTGGTGTAGATCACTTAGGCCAAACATATGAGCGTTATTTATAATGATGGTATTGGCATTGGGTATGTCTAGTCCACTTTCTATGATAGTAGTAGCTATTAGTACATCAAACTCCCCTTCTATGAACTGAACCATTACCTGCTCTAGATCATCGCCTTTCATCTGGCCATGACCTACGGCTACTCTGGCTCCTGGCACTAGATCACGTACTCGTTGTGCTATTTCTTGTATGTCTTTTACTCTATTATGTATCACAAAAGTCTGGCCTCCTCGTGCTATCTCAGCACCTATGGCTTCTTGTATTACATCGTTATTCCATACTTGCACCTCGGTTTGTACTGGTCTACGATTAGGCGGTGGAGTCATCATGATGCTCAGATCACGTGCCCCCATTAAGCTAAAGTGTAACGTACGTGGTATGGGCGTAGCAGTGAGTGTAAGTGTATCTACATTTGCTCTGAATTCTTTTAGTCTTTCCTTAGCACTTACCCCAAATTTTTGTTCCTCATCCAATGAGTAGTCCCAGATCGTGAAACTTGGTTTTTTTACTGAGGAGTTTATGCGTGCCTATTAAGATGTCTAGCTTACCACTTTCTAGTCTTTTTAGTGTTTCGGTTTGTTGTTTGGCAGTCCTAAATCTATTCACGTAGTCTACTGTGCAAGGAAAGTCACGCAGGCGGTCTCGAAATGTGTGAAAGTGTTGCTGTGCCAAGATAGTAGTAGGTACGAGTATCGCCACTTGTTTACTGTCTGTCACTGCTTTAAAAGCAGCACGTATGGCTATCTCTGTCTTTCCAAAACCTACATCTCCACATATTAAGCGGTCCATAGGGTTCTCACTTTCCATGTCTACCTTAAAGTCTTCTGTAGCCTTGGCTTGGTCTGGGGTATCTTCGTATAGGAAGCTAGCTTCTAGCTCAGTTTGCAAGTACGTATCTGGGCTAAACTGAAATCCTTTCTCCGCTTTCCGCTTAGCATATAGTGCTATTAAGTCTTTGGCTATGTCTTTTACCTGAGCTTTGGTTTTTCGCTTGAGATTAGACCATGCATCACTTCCTAGTTTATTGATTTTAGGCTCGGTGCCATCCTTGCCTTTGTACTTGCTTATCTTGTAAAGTGCTCCAATATTTACATAGAGCAAATCTCCATTTTTGTATTCTATTCGAACGGCATCTTGTAATTTTCCGCCCATTTCTATGCGTTGGAGCCCTTTAAACTGGCCTACTCCATGGTCTATATGCACAACGTAGTCACCTGGATTTAGGTCTTGTAGTTCTTTTAGTGATATCTGTCCGGAAGTAGATTTTTTGCTTCCAGACTTGGCCAGATAGAATCTATTGAATATTTGATGCTCTGTGTATGCAGCTATTTTAAGATCGTGGTCTACAAATCCTTCACTCAAGCTCTTATATACTGGCTGTATGGTGTATCCAGACTGTAGGTCGTCAAATATGCTCTCCAGTCGCTCTATCTGTTTAGCACTTTCTGAGAATACTAAGGTCGTGTATTTTTTTTGATCAAGAGATTTTAGCGTATCTATTAGTAAGTTAAAATTCTTATTTACAGGAGGTTGTGGTACTTGGTTTAATTTTAGTTTTACTGATGGCCTGAAGAATGTTTGGCTACTAAATTCTATAACTGGTTTCTTATTTAGTTGGTTTGTAATCTCTTCAATATCAAAATAGAGTTGTTCAGGAGTATTTTCTGCAGTAGCTTTTTCAGTGGCCTTTTCCCATCCCTTTTCCATTTTGGCTATGGCAAAAGGTAAGTCATAAGTGCACACTATCGGTTTTTTGCCTAGGTAGCTGAATATGTCTGTATGACCTTCTTCCTTCATGCTCTCTTGCACATTAGGAACTATTGTGGCACGCACTAACTTCTTAGTACTAAGCTGGCTGATAGGGTCAAACTCTCGTATACTTTCTATAGTACGACCATCTAATTCTAGTCTAAAAGGTAGCTCGCTCGCATAACTGAATAAATCTATGATACCGCCTCGTATCGAGAACTGACCAGGTTCGTAAACGAAATCTTCGCGGTAAAAACTATACTCATTGAGTACTTCTATGAGGAAATCTAAGTCTACTTCCTCGCCTATTTTAAAGGTAAGTTTTGTTTTTTGAAAGGTGTCTTGCGTTATTATTTTCTCTAGCAGAGCCTCGGGATAAGAGACCACTATCTTAGGTTTATCTAAGTCTGCTAGTGCATCTATTACACTTGCTTTACTTTGTATTTTGGTGCTTTCTGGCACACCCATATCAAAGTTTCTACGAAAAGAATCTTTCCAAAGAAATACGTAATTGTGGTCCGTAAAAAGCTGTAAGTCAGCGTAAACATATTCTGCATCTTCTTGATTATTGCATACTACGAGTACACTCCTTTCCGTGTGTTTTTGTAAGTGAGCAAAGAGGAGTGACTTAGCAGAACCGATGCAGTTTTGAATCCTAAAACGTGATTTACCGGCACTAATTTCCCGCTCCAGTTCTTGAAAGATTGGATATTCATTAAATAGTTGTACGAATTCTCTACTGTTCATTTATTTGTGTTTTGCTACAGTAGCAATAAAAAAGGTGTGCGAATATAACCGCACACCTTTTTTATTGTTTTAGAATAAATGTTTAATTCATGTCTTTAAGATTTACTCCGTAGAGTATGCACATTACAAGGCCTAAAAAGCCTGTACCTCCAGCTGCTACCATCCCAATAAGTCCGCTAAAAACGAGAGCCATTCCTATGGCGGCTAATAACGTTCCTGCTAAATAAATGAAAAAGCCCTTTTTGTTCAAATTCCACATAAGATAGGCTCCAAATAGACAGAGTAAAGATGCTAGAATGTTAACGATTGCTGATTTTCTGATATTGTCAGGAGTTATGCTTTCCATTACTCCGCTCATCATGTTCTCCATAAAGTTTTTGGTACTTTCTGGCATATCTTCACTAACCTCTATTTGATCCTTAGCGTCATCCATCTGATCCTTTATCATTTCTGTAGCTTGACCGACCTTGTCTGCAGCTACATAGTCCATAATACCGTCAATAATTCCCCATCCACTTCCTACGAATGTAAGAATGCATAAAACGGTAATAAATGTGCTCCTTTTCTTTGGTAATAATTGTGTTTCTTCCATTTTGATTTTTAATTGGTTTTACCAAAAGTATATAACGTAAATGATTTTTGCATTATCTACAGACAAGAATGTAGATATCTTGGTCTAAATTGGTCTTAGATTTCGAAAGAAACTATCTCTGATTATGAACCCCTTTTCTATTTTTGCGTTAACATTCAAATCATGTTAAACCATTCTTATCTAAGCAACGCAGATGTAGATGCTACCGAGCATTTATACCAACAGTACAAAGAAGATAAATCCTCAGTGGATGAAAGCTGGCAGCGGTTTTTCGAAGGTTTTGATTTAGCTTACGGAGAGTTAGGTCTGAATGCAGAAGGTGGAGCTACGGTATCTGATGATAACGCTTCTGACTCTGGCTGGATGATAAAGGAGATCAATGTCCTTAACCTTATTAATAACGGATACCGTACTCGGGGGCATTTATTTACTAAAACTAATCCAGTACGTGAGCGTAGAACCTACACTCCAGATTTATCGATTGAAAATTTTGGACTATCAAGGGATGATTTAGACAAAAAATTTAATGCGGGTGTGGCCATAGGAATCGGTCCAGCTAAGTTGTCTGATATTATAGCTCATTGCGAAGCTACATACTGCGGACACATAGGTGTGGAGTATATGTATATGGCGGACCCTAAGCGTATAGAGTGGCTGCAGAGTAGAATGGAAAAGCGTAAGAACACGCCAGATTTCACTTTAGAGCAGAAGAAACTGACGCTAGAGAAACTGAACCAAGCAGTGGCTTTTGAAAATTTTCTGCATACTAAGTATGTAGGTCAAAAACGTTTTTCACTAGAAGGACTAGAGACACTTATACCGGCACTAGATTCAGCTATAGAGCTAGGAGCTAGCCATGGGGTAGAGGAGTTTGTGATAGGTATGGCACACAGAGGTAGACTCAATGTGCTAGCCAATATCATGCAAAAAAGCTATGCTGAGATATTCAATGAGTTCGAAGGTAAGGCGTATGAAGAGTCCGTCTTTGAAGGAGACGTGAAATATCACTTAGGGTATACAAGCCTAGTCCAAACTAGTTTAGGTAAAAAGGTAAAATTAAACCTGACACCAAATCCAAGCCACCTAGAGGCTGTAGATCCGGTGGTGCAGGGTATAGTTAGGGCAAAACTAGATCAGAAGTATGGTAATGACTTGAGTAAAATTACCCCAATACTAATACACGGTGACGCTGCTATAGCAGGCCAAGGTATAGTATATGAAATGATTCAAATGGCAGGATTAGACGGTTATAATGTAGGTGGTATTCTTCACCTAGTGACTAATAATCAGATAGGATTTACGACTAACTATACAGACGCTCGTACTTCTATATATTGTACAGATGTAGCTAAGACCACTAAGAGTCCTGTTTTTCATGTGAATGGTGATGATGTGGAGGCTGTGATATATACCATTAAGTTAGCACTAGAGTACCGCCAGGCGTTTAAGTCTGACGTATTTATAGATATTTTGGGATATAGAAAGTATGGTCATAATGAAGGTGACGAGCCTAAATTTACTCAGCCAGTACTATATAAAGCCATTGCCAAGCACCCCAATCCACGTGAGATATATGCTAAGAAACTAAGCGAGCAAGGTAGTATTGAAGCTAATCTTGCGAAGCAAATGGAAAAAGAGTTTAAGGCCATGCTACAGCAAGATCTAGAAGATGTACGTGCAGATAAGACGCCTAAGAATAACAATCTACCTAAGAATACGTGGAGTAAACTAAAAAGTGGGACTAAAGCAGATTTTGAAATAGCGAGTAATACTGCCGTTTCTAAAAAGGCATGGGATGCAGTAGCTAATGCCATCACAGCCTTACCAGAAAATCATACTCCTATCAAAAAAGTTACTAAACTGTATAACGATAGAAAGCAGATGATAGCTGATGACAGTTATGACTGGGCTATGGGTGAGCTTATGGCGTACGGTACTTTGCTAGAAGAGGGACATCCTGTGCGTATGAGCGGCCAAGATGTAGAGCGTGGCACATTCTCTCACCGTCACTCCGTAGTGAATATGGAAGATGGGAAAGGAGAGTATGTCCCGTTAAATAATATCAGTGACAAGCAAGAGAAATTCGAGATTTACAACTCGTTACTCTCTGAGTATGCGGTACTTGGTTTTGAGTATGGATACTCTATGACTAGTCCAAATGCCTTGACGATATGGGAAGCACAGTTTGGTGACTTCTCTAATGGCTGCCAGGTGATCATAGACCAGTTTATAGCTAGTGGGGAGACTAAGTGGGGAAGGTACAGTGGCTTAGTGATGCTACTGCCACACGGATACGAAGGGCAAGGACCAGAGCACAGTAGTGCCAGACTGGAGCGATATTTACAGCTATGTGCTGCAGCTAATATGCAGGTGATGAATATCACTACTCCGGCTAATTTATTTCACGCATTTCGTAGACAGCTAAAAAGAGATTTCCGCAAGCCATTGGTCATCATGAGTCCCAAGAGTCTGCTACGTCATCCATTGGCAGTAAGTTCGTCAGAGGAATTTACAAAAGGGGGTTTTCAAGAGTTAATAGACGATACCTACGTAGACACTAAAAAGGTAAAACGAGTAAATATATGTACAGGTAAAATCTACTACGATCTACTAGCTAAGCAGCAAGAAGATAAACGTAAGGATGTGGCTGTAGTGCGTCTAGAGCAAATTTATCCTATGCCTGAGACTCAGATGGAAGCCCTCTTTAAGAAATATCCAAAAGCACAATTTTGCTGGGTACAGGAAGAACCAAAGAATATGGGAGCATGGATGCACATCTTACGCTATGACTGGGCTAGAGGTTTTAAAGATATCACTAGAAAAAGTAGTGCAAGTCCAGCTACTGGATACGCAGCAGTACACAAGAAAGAGCAAGAAGCGATAATCACTGAGGCTTTTGATGTGTAGGTAAAGTATTTATAATTTCTAGGGGCAATATGTTTACTTAAACGTATTGCCCATTTTTTTGCAATACTATTTAGTATGCCCTTTTAATCAGTTATTTATGATTCAAATATTTAAAGTTAATACGTCGAATATTTAAAGTTAGTATGTGTATTTTTTAAAGTTAATACATCGAATATTTAAAGTTAGTGCTTCAAATATTTAAATTTGGTGTACTTTTGTGGTATGTCTGAAGTATCCAGAAGACTTATAGTCGTAATGAAAAAATATGCTACGAAGTATCCTTCGCTAGCACTTACTGGGCCGCGTCAGTCAGGTAAGACTACCTTGCTACGTTCTCAGTTTACAGACTATAGGTATGTGAGTTTAGAAAACCCAGATAATCGTAGATATGCGGCTAAAGACCCCAATGGTTTTCTGGAAGAGTATGATAAGTACGTCATACTGGATGAAGTACAACTGGTGCCGGAGTTGTTTTCCTATTTGCAAACTAAGATGGATAATGATAAGATTATGGGGCAGTACATCCTTAGTGGTTCTCAAAATTTTCAATTGATAGAGCGTGTCACTCAAAGTCTGGCAGGTCGTATTGTACTTTTCAGGTTATTCCCTTTTGATTTTAAGGAGATGAAGTCTGCTAACTTACTTTCTAAGGATTCGTCAGAAGCTATTATCAATGGATTTTATCCTGGTATCTATGATAGAGGAGTAGAGCAAAAAGTATTTTACGCCAACTATGTAAATACGTACTTAGAAAAAGATGTAAGCCTACTTATTAATCTGAAAGAAGCAAGTAAGTTTAAGTTGTTCTTAGGATTATGTGCTGCCAGTGCTGGCCAATTGCTCAATGTGTCTAACCTTGCTCAAAAATGTGGCATATCTTCACCTACTGCTAAATCGTGGCTTAGTATTTTGGAAACTAGTTTTATCATTTTTTTTATAAAGCCCTATCACAAAAACTATAATAAAAGGCTGGTAAAAAGTCCCAAGCTGTACTTTTATGATACGGGACTAGTAGCTCATCTGCTGAGAATACGAAGTACGAAAATGCTCACTAACCAAACAGTGAGAGGTGCTCTATTCGAAAACCTGATAGTAGCAGAACAAATGAAGCAAAACGCTCATGAGTATAAGCATGACGATTATTGGTTTTGGAATAACTACGATGGCAAAGAAGTAGATCTAATAGTAGAAAGTGACAGTGGCGTACATATCTGTGAGATAAAAGGCACGAGTACAGTTATGCCAAAGCTATTTGATGGACTGAATTATTTCAAATCGGTAGCCGAAGATGATAACTACATAGAACACCTAGTGTATGCTGGCAGTCAAAAACAAAACAGAACACTCGGCACAGTATGGCCGTGGGATGAGTTTGAGATAGTATAGGACCTCGCCACCGGATGTAGGAACTCGCCTTTGAGGCGAGTTCCTACAGGATACGCAGCAGTACAGAAGAAAGAGCAAGAAGCGATTATCCCTGAGGCTTTTAATGTGTAGGTATCTACTCTTTTATAAACCGTACAGATCTACGGGACTCTGAGGTAGTACTGTTAATAAAGTAAATGCCAGCGGGTAAGTGAGATAAGTCAATGGTATGTTCAAGGCTTTTTGATGTGCCAGAGATTATAGTCTGCCCCATTGTATTCACTATAGCGTAATTCACAGTCGAGCTGTTTTTATACTTTAAGGTTAGTTTATCCTCTGCGGGATTAGGAAATATAGAGATATGCAATGGTTTAAGGTCTCGAGTTGCTAGGGAAGCAGTTTTATATAGGGTAGTGTCCGTCCCGTTGATTTTATGTATGAGGTTTTTTACATAGCGAGACTCAAACTGAAAGTGATCTTCGTATAGTAAGCCAGCACCCTTAGCATATTCCTTGGTGATAGTCATCCCAACACTATCAAATGGTGAATAGGAGTTGGAATCTGATTTTGTATAGAAACCGCTTCCCAAACTATAACGATTCGAAATGTATTTTACGATACGTGGATAATCATTGTCATAAGTGCGTACAGTATCATTATTGTAAACCCTAAGTAGGGCATAAATAAAAATATTCCTGGGGTTATAGAAATTGTAATGGAAGTGTGAATTCACTAAGACAAATGATGAATCACATTGGTTTAAAAAGTGCGAGCTATCATTAATTAAAATTATTGTATCTCTCTTAACACCTCCAAATTGTCTATAATATGTGGTGGTATCTCCTGATACAATTTTATCCAAAATAGTATATACCTCTTTAGAATACAGGTATTCTTGTGTGCCTCCCCCTGGATTTTCTTTTATGGAATAGTGAAACGTATCACCTACTTTGAAATCGTAAATTTCTGAGAAGGTAGGAGAGCAGTTTGAAGTCTGAGCGTTAGCTTGAAAAACCGTAAAAAGGAGAAG
>JBDNFQ010000149.1:0-5669 GCA_041689715.1 Bacteroidia bacterium | reverse complement strand
TAATGTACCACCATGCTTCTTCTCGTTTTCTCACTATTGGTATGTGGCATGCCGCCGTGTAGTAGGTTGGCGTGCCATATAAATACATCTCCTTTTTTAGCTGAGAGCACTTCGGGTTTTAGGTTGTGTTTTTGGATAATGGATGCTTGGTATTCCTCGTAGTTTTTGTTTGGGTTAGGAGATAGTAGCCCCCCCGTGGTATTTCCCATATCTGCATTGGTAGCATAGGGAAGTTTGTGGCTGCCAGGATAGTAAAATAGGGGTCCATTGTCTGGCTCTATATCGTCTAGTGCTACCCAGATGGCTATTAGTCCGCCAGCAGGGTAGGTGGCCATATGCACACTATCGCTGTGTGCAGCTTGTTCGCTTCCGTATTGAAAATTAATACTCTGAAAAGGTACCACTTCTTGCCCGCCTAGTTCTTCTAAAATGGTGCGTATTTCTTTGTGATTTATAATGCCTTTTAGAGCTGCCACCTTTTCGTGGGCAAAGAGTATTTTCTTGCCTGTATAGTTGAAGTCTATTGTGCCTAGAGCTATGGCGTTGGAAATGTCGGTGTTTATCTGCTCAACAAAACTAGCGTCAAAGAACCCATTTAATCTCAGGTAGCCGTCTCTTTCCCAGCCTTCATTTTTACTATTGTATTCGTTTGTTTCTTTTGGCAACGCTTTAAAATCATTGCTGCTTATAGAAAACCAAGTAGGCTTTTTTATCCCGTATTTTCTGTAAAGTGGTTTGTGTATGTCAAGGTGCTTTCTGTTCAGTAGGTTATGCACTAAGTACAGCGGTTTTATACGTCTTAGTAAGCCCGTATATTTATCATAAAGGGCCATTTATACGAGTTCTATGATTTCGAGATTCTGGTTTCCAGAAACGTACTTAGGTAGGGCACTTAGTATCATTTCTTCTAGCTTTTTTATTACGCTTTGTTTAGCATAAAACTTGGTGTATATAAGCCCTACAGCTCTGCCGGCTCCATCGGTTTTGAAAGCTCGGAGGTTGTTAAGCGACTCATCGTCTAGCTCTCCTGCTTCCCATTCTGGCATTAGCGTAGCACCGCCTTCTAGGTCTACTACTTTTTTAAGCGTATGTAGGCTTCCACTTTCGTAGTTTAAAGCTAGATGGTTTAGCTTGTCATCTGGGAGTGAGCATAGGTTTATAGTCTGTGTTCTGAAGCAATTTCCTTCGCTAAGTAGCCAAAGCTTATCTGCTAACAGATCGTCCGCTTCCCAAGAGTTTTGACCATAGCTCGGATGATTGGGGTGTGCGTATATTCTGAACTTTTCGACGTATAGATTTCGTTCTATTAGTCCGCTATTATGCAGCGGTATGCTCACTATACCTACATCTAGTCTGTTATGTTCTAGGTCGTCTACTATCTCATGAGTTAGAGCTTCTTTTATAGTTAGCTTTAGGTCTGGGTACTTCTGGGCTATTTGGCTTATGAGTCTCGGTACTAGTGAGTTGGCTATCGTAGGAAGAACTCCTATTTTAAGTTTGCCACTCACATCTCCGGTGTGGTCTTTTAGTATAGTCTCTATTTGTGCAGTTTCATTGAAAATAATGCGTGCTTGCTTTATTATTTTTTCACCAATAGAGGTGGGTGTAATGGGCTGTCTACTTCTATCGAAAATGATTACGCCTAGTTCTTCTTCTAGTTTTTTCATCTGCATACTGAGTGTTGGTTGTGTTACAAAACTTGCTTCCGCTGCTTTTATGAAATTACGGTGTTCGTCTAGAGCTATCAGGTATTGTACTTGTATAAGAGAGATATTGAGCATTGAATTTTGATTATGGCTCGTCTGAGGGAGTGCTCGCGGCAGCGAGCTTATCCAAGTCAGTATAAGCATTGCCTCAAAGATAATGTGGAGACACTAGATGTGGTGCATAGAGCACGATACTTTTTGTAAATTCATAAAAAAAATAGGATCATTGGCGGTGTGATCGTACTGTATTGACTTAAAATGAATCATTAACTGTAAGTCTCAATTCTTCTAGTTTCTCTCTTAAGCTCTTAAAGAATTGGTACCTTAGTTTTTCAGATACTTCACTTAGTAAGATAGACTTTAGGCGTATCTGATCTATCCAGCGATTGCATTCCTCAGAAAAATGAGGACTAAAAGACATCAAAGAGTTGAATGAATTGAAACTTACATAGGTGTAGGTTCTCCCATCTTTGAATGCTTGAATGCAATTGTTACTCAAAAATATATCACTCTGATACATCTCAAATGAACTGAAAATTGTGCCTTCTTTAGTTTGGATAAGCTTACGTGCTAGCTGAGCTTCGCTTTCTAGTTTGGTGAGTAAGGCTTCTATGTCATCACATATATTAATGGCACTTTGCTTATTTATAAATAGGCCGGACTCTAGGTAGTATTGTACTTGCTTAATAGTGCTGTCTAATGTCTCTGGGGCCCATATCTCTGTGCTCGGCACGCCATGGTAGTTTTGATAGATACGGTCTGTTATTTCTTCATATTCCCCTAGGCTCTCATCAGCGTCATACTTTTTAGTAGCAAAGTCTGGCAGGTTGAGGACACTGCGTTGCCAAAAGAAAAGCTTAAACCTACTCAAGCTCTTAAATCCAAACTGTCTAAAGTAAGGTAAATCCATAGCGGTCATTACTATCTTAGCATCTTCCGTTCCCATACTGGAAAGCATCTTTAGTTCTTGTTCTATGCCTATTAGATAGTTTATGATACTAAACTTGTCTTTGAACATTCCGTTGAACTGAAATGGGACTAATCTTCCTTGATAGTTGATTACGGAGTCGAATGAGATGTTAAATCGAAGACAGATTTTCTGTATTTCGTCAAAGGTAAGTGCAGTGTCTCCTCGCATTCTGCGATAGGCGGCATCTGCATTTACGCCTAGAAGCTCAGCTAGTTCAGCGGCTAAGTTTTTAGCTCCTACTCGCTCTTTGCATTGTTCTATTAGTGTTGATTGACTCATTTTATCGTTTTTTACAAATACCGGACTAATGTACGAGTAGTTAATTTATAATTGTTAATTAAATAAACTTTTATATTAATCAGGACTGTTTTTCGCAAAACAAAAAAAACAAAAGTCGCATAATGCTTATTTTAACTGCATTGGATATTAGGGACATTTAATTCGATTATATATCACTGTGTTATCGCTGCACCTTTGAACTAACAAAATGAGAGAAATCAGAAAAAAATTGACTTTAACATTCACCATACCTATTAATACATTTATAATATCTCAAAAAGACAACATTTGATACGGATTTTTATTCGGGTTCAATGTTGGCAAGTAAGCCTTCTTGATAGACTAGCTATGAAATAGAAAATGCTAAATGTAGTTTCTAATAGAGGGGCGATGAGCTATGGCTGTCGTCCTTCGATTAGGAATGAATGGGATGCAACTATTCATTCTTTATAATAACCAGCGGCTTGTGATTTGTGTCCAAGAACCGTACAAAGTAAACTCCTGTAACAAGTTCGCCAAGATGTAACTGCTTACCGCCTCCTATTTCGCCAGAAGCTACTTTACGACCATCATAGCCTATCACCTCTACATCAAATGCCTCAGATGAAGCAATAGAGAGGAGGTCCGTCGTTGGATTGGGAAATAGAGTAGCGGGGCTTACGCTTTCCTGCACTCTAACGCCAGCAAATTTTTGCTCAGCTCGTTTTACTGCGGCGTATGCATTTACCTTACCATAGCCCCATTGAAAATCTCCGTTTTCTGATAGATCTCCAGTTCGTATATCTTCTCTAGATGTGGTTTGTAAAATTTCTTTGGCTTCGTTATACCATAAATTTGGATTGGCTTGTAGCATTAGAGCTACCACACCTGAAGTAGCTGGACTACTCATGCTGGTGCCACTAAATCTAGAGAATGGATATGACTTGCCATTAAATATAGTAGTCTCATCTATCGTGACATTAGCATCTGTGAAAGATGAAATACTGCTCATTACACTCACTCCGGGAGCAGATACATCTGGTTTCATACGCTCATCTATAGTAGGGCCAATGCTAGAAAAATCAGCTATGAATCCGCCACCTATCACAGCACCATTTCTAAGTACCTCACTCTGATGAGCAGCTACCGTTATGGTCTCTGGAGTGCTTGCTGGCTCACCCAGACCGTACTGATTGTCTCCTGCAGCCCAGCCTGTTTTCCAAGCGGTGAAAGGCATGCCCCAATTTCCTACATCAGAGGTAAGTTCGGTCACGTTATAAAAATGAACAAGTCCCGAATTAGCAAAAGTTTTTAAACCTATATGAAGCGATGTGTTCTCGTTTCTAATACGAAGTCTGATATGCGGTGAGTTATTCAGCGGATGTTGTTCGTCTACTTGGATATTGTAGAAGGTAGTATCTATTCCTGTTACTAAAAATGAGTCAATATATAAGGAGCCGTCATTGGTTTTGTACTTAGGGATAGATGCTAGTAGTTCTTGAGAACCATTATATACCCCAAAGCTAGTTCCAAACTGTTCGTTTGGCTGCCCCCACATAGAGATACTTTGCCCCCATAGATTAGCTGTGCCGCCTCTATAAAAATCAACTTTAGTTGTTAGGGTATCATTGGTAAATTCTTTTTTCAGATGAAAATCTACATCGCCATTATTGCCTCCCGAAGTTACAAAAATGACTCCCTCATCTGAGAGGCTGCCTATGGCTCTACTCACCAAAGAAGTACCGTCTAAAGGCCCAAGATTATAAAGTCCCCAGCTCATATTTACCACTAGTCGCATATTGCGTTTTTTAGCTTCTTGGTGCATCCAGTTAAATGCATCTATAACTGCAGCCTCGTCTGCCAAAAAAGTAGTCATAAGATAGTTAGCCTCATAGGCTACGCCTCTGTGTTTTGTGCCAGCTCCGCCACCTGCTGCTATGCCTGCTACGTGGCTACCGTGCGTGGCATATCCATAGATGTTTATCGTGTCTTTTTCTGCGGCAAGTAGCTCATCTTCTCCTGTGTACACGGTCCCATAGGTATAGCCAGCAGGTGCCGGACCCGTTTTTTTGAATTGATCCCATGCTGCTAGTATGCGTGTGTGCTGAATTGCTGTATCATAAAACATAGGATGAGTATAGTCGAAACCCCAGTCTGTAATACCGATAATGACCCCTTTTCCGGTGTATCCTTCTGCCAATCCTACACCACTGTATACGCTATCTGCACGTAGGTCTGGAATGGACCTGCTTAAGTTTGGGGCACATTTGCCGGCTACTTGTAAGTAGTCTAGTCCTATTACTTTCTTTAATTCTACAAATTGCTTAGCATCTATCCTAATGGTAACTATTTGGTCTATTTGGGAGCCAATAGTTCCGCCTACTTGTTCAATTTGTTGAGCAGAGAAATTTTGGTTTACAAGGCCTACTAGACTCAATTGTCCAGTTGTGTTTTGTACTAGGTGTGAAGTATTTATCGGCATTCTGAGTTGGGCAAATGCCCTTGAACAGAGAAGTAATGTGGCAATGTAAAATAGATGGCGAAGCATGACTTCGAAGATAGTAGATTTTTAGCTAGAAGGAATGTCCCATTTATAGGCTCACATGAAATTTACGGGGAGTAGTTAGTTTTGTAGTGTGATAAGTGATGTATTAATCGGGCAAATATTGCCTTTAAAACTGCTAGAGCATTTTGAGATTACGGCGGTTCAGAATGTTGCAGACAAAAATGGAGAT
>JBDNFQ010000148.1:0-10143 GCA_041689715.1 Bacteroidia bacterium | reverse complement strand
CTCTAGAAAGAGGATATGGTGTTACTGTCGGTAATGCCATGCGTAGAATATTGCTTTCTTCTTTAGAAGGGTGGGCAATAACTTCTATCAGAATACCTGGAGTAGATCATGAATTTTCTACAATCAAGGGTGTGTTGGAAGATGTTACTGAGATTATTTTGAACCTAAAGCAAGTGAGATTTAAAAAACTGATAGATTCTAATGACAATGAGAAGATATTCGTATCTCTGAAAGGAAAGGAAGAATTCAAAGCAGGTGAAATTTCAAGATACACCAATGCTTTCGAAATATTAAATCCTGATTTTGTTATCTGTTCTATGGAACCATACGTTAATCTAGAGATAGAATTAACAGTGGAAAAAGGAAGAGGTTATGTTCCTGCAGAGGAAAATGTTCAAGATAATGCTCCAATAGGAGAGATTGCAATCGATTCGATCTTTACACCAATCAAAAATGTGAAATATCACGTTGAAGATTTTCGTGTAGAACAAAAAACAGATTACGAAAAATTGGTTTTTGAAGTAAAAACTGATGGTTCTATTCATCCAGAAGAGGCTCTTAAAGAAGCGTCTAAAATAATGATAAGACACCTTGTATTGTTTTCTGATGAAAGTATACTAGAAGATACTCAGGTTCAATCGCAAAAAAATGAAGTAGATGAAAATATGCTTCATATGAGAAAAATACTCAAAACGTCACTTTCAGATTTAGACCTTTCGGTAAGAGCATATAATTGTTTGAAAGCTGCTGAAATAAGAACACTTGGGGAGTTGGTTAGTTTCCACATTGAAGACTTGTTGAAGTTTAGAAACTTTGGTAAAAAGTCTTTAACTGAGTTGGAAGATTTTGTAAAAGAAAAAGGATTAAACTTTGGTATGGATGTAGCGAAGTATAATCTTGATGATGAATAATATTAAGATAGAACGAGATGAGGCACGGAAAAAAGTTTAATCACTTAGGTAGAAAAAAGGGACACAGAGAGGCTATGTTAAGTAACATGGCAAGTTCTCTACTTACTCATAAGCGTATTTTTACTACTACTGCTAAGGCAAAAGCTCTTAGAGTATATGTAGAACCACTTATTACTAAGTCTAAAGACAATACTACACACAATAGAAGAATTGTGTTTGGATATCTTCAAAGTAAAGATGCAGTTAATGAATTATTTACATCTATTGCACCTAAAGTTGCAGATAGACCAGGAGGATATACTAGAATTTTAAAAACGGGAAACAGACTTGGTGATAATGCTGATATGTGTATGATGGAGTTAGTTGACTATAATGATTCTATGCTTGAAGCTAGAGAGTCTAAGTCTAAAACTAATTCTGGAAGTAAACGTACCAGAAGAGGTAAGAAAACTGAGGCTGCTACAGTTGCTCCCGAAAAAGAGGTTGAGGTAGAGAAGGTAGAAGAGCCTAAAGCTAAGACCGAGGCTGCAATAGCTGCTCCTGAAACAGAAGTTGAAGTAGAGAAGGTAGAAGAGCCGAAAGCTGAGACAAAGGCTGAAGCTTCTGCTGAAGCTGACGACATTGCTTAGGCTAAAGGTGTAATTGTCTGAGTATAGTTAATAGCTACTTAGGTGAAATCAACTGAAAAAATGGAATACGAAGTTAAAGGGAAATAAGATTTCTTTAACCTTACATAATATAGAGTCTCTCGCTTCGGTGAGAGACTTTTTTTTGCACCTTATATTCTGTATATATCTGTTGGATTATCTAGAATAATAGCTCTGTTTCCTCTTACCGCTATAGGGCTACGCAATAACTCTGGATTGTTCATCAGTAAGTTAGTCCAATCTCTATCTTCGAAGTCTCTTCCTTTGATATTTTCTTGATAGTAGGGTTGTGATTTATCCAGTAGCTGCTTAGGTGATTTATTTAACTTGGCTAGTATGCTGAGCCATATCGTTCCAGTTCCTTTGGTTTTTGATAGATCTATAGTATTTACATTATTGGAGTGGCTTTTTGCATAGGCAATGGCTTTTTTAGATTTACTGCAATTCGCCTTCACATACAACTGTATTTCTGAGTCTAGAGATGTATTTTTATACATAGATTTTATTAAAATTTTAATACAATATAAGTATAATTTCAAACTAGTACGATACTTTTTTATCTTATGCCTTATGGATAAGGGTTTTATAAAAATAGCAGTAATGCATAATTTGGTATTGGCCCTTCTTTTCTCGCAGCTAAAGTGTATTGCACAGGTTCTTACACTTGCAGTTTCTTGTTAATAGTTTTTTTTGGGTATTTTTATTTTGACACACTTACATACATCGAAAATTTTACACTTATTTCGGTAATTATGAAAATAAAAAAAGACCATCTGCTGATGATCTTTTTCTATTTTTAATACTTTATTCTATTTGAATGTAAGAACTTTTTAAAGTGCCTAAAGCCGCAATCTTTGTTTTTCCCGGTATCCTTACAAGGCAGATATCTTATACCTCTACCTTGGCATACTTGAAGTAAAAAAGTTTACTTGAAATATCTAAAATCCTGTCCCGCCTGAATGGTGAGCAGTGACTCATACATTAGCTTAATACAGGCCTCTATGTCTGCATAAGCGACAGTCTCTACTGTCGTGTGCATATATTTGAGCGGAAGAGAGATAAGAGCACTAGCTACGCCTATATCGCTATACGCAAATGCATCTGTGTCTGTGCCTGTACTTCTACCTGCGGCTTGACGTTGGATGTCTATATTGTTTTTCTTTGCAGTATCTACAATGAGTTTGAGTAGGTTGTTTTGTACTGCAGGCCCTGTAGTCACAGCTGGGCCACCACCACATCTAGTATCTCCTTGCAGTTTTTTATCATACATAGGACTTTGAGTATCATGGGTTACATCAGTGACTATAGCTACATTTGGCTTTAGTCTACGGCTCATCATCTCAGCTCCACGAAGACCTATTTCTTCTTGTACGGAGTTTACTACGTAAAGCGTAAATGGAAGTTTTTTCTTATTCTCTTTGAGTAATCTAGCTACTTCTGCAATCATAAATCCACCACCGCGGTTATCTATAGCTCGAGCTACTACGTATTTTTTATTCAGCTCCATCATCTCTGCATCAAAGGTCACTACAGTACCTACGTTAATACCCATTTCAAGTACTTCTGTTTTGCTGGCGGCACCTACATCTATTGTGAGGTTAGCTAGGGATGGTCTCGGCTCTCTGTCTTTATTACGCACATGTATGGCTGGCCACCCAAAAATGCCGTCTACTTTCCCTTTTTCAGTATGAAGATGTACTCGCATACTAGGGGCTATTTGGTGGTCACTACCTCCATTGCGTATAACGTATATATACCCTTTGTCGTCTATGTAGTTTACAAACCATGCTATCTCATCTGCGTGAGCTTCTATGACAACTTTGTAATCATGACCAGGGTTTATCACTCCTACTACGCTACCATACGTGTCTACTTCATACTCATCTATATATGGCTTTAGATATTCTAGCCAAACCTTTTGTCCTGCAGATTCAAAACCTGTAGGAGCATTAGCGTTCAGATAGTCTCTAAGGAATTTTTTACTTTCTTTTCTCATTGGTGCGAAGATAAAATTTAATGATTGAATAAATCAGTGATAGACTAAGATTTTCAGTATAGCCTAGCTATTCTCCTTTGGGTCTTTGCCAAACATCCAAAAGATAGTTCCTTCCATTACTTGTTTGGCTTCATCCTCCATAAAATTGCCTATCACTTCTGGGGGCTTCCCAAAGAACAAATTAAATTTAGTGAGGTCTGTATCTTGAAGTATTTTCCATTTGGAGTATCCACCCATATATAAACTAGGAAGTGCAAATACCACACGACTGATTTTGTATTCTCGTATCATAAAAGAACACATAGGGCAAGGCTCACAGCTGGTATAGAGTGTGCAGCCAGATAAGTCTGAACTTCCTATTACTTGATGTGCATTGTGCAATGCAGTTATCTCTGCATGTTCAGATACTTTGGTGTTGGCGGCGTTTATTCCTTCAGCGATTAGTTCATTGTCTCTAGTTATCAAACTACCAAAAGGAGCATCTCCTTGATCTAAGCTTAGTTTCGAAAGCTCGATGCATCTCTGCATAAAGTGTTTGTCTGGATTGGTCATTCTTTCTTAGTGATGGTATTTGTGCATTTATCGAATATGTAATTTGTAAACCCAATCTTGCAATCTGATTCTTTAGGAATGTCATTCTGATAAAGATAACCAACCGTTGTGTTTAGTAGTCCTCCTGCTTTATATTCCTTTAAATAAATGTACTCACTAGGTTGACCTGCCCATGCAATAGATGAATAGTGAGTTATTCTGTAATTTTCAGTCTTCCATTCTTGTAGTGTTATGGTTGTAGTTCCCATTGCTTCTGCAAAGAATATCACTGCAGTAATTAACAAGGATAGTGTTATGCTAAGACCTATAGAATTATAAGCTATTTTCCGAAAATGTTTGAAACTTTTTATTCTGTCAATGAGTAAGCCTGATAATGACGCTAACAAAATAAATCGGCCAAATAATTCAAAAATGTAGTATGTGTAAACATAATTTGTGAACCACAGAGGGGACAATAGTATTACTGCTAAAATTAATACTGCAATGAAAAATAGTGGGCCAAGCGTTTTTCTGGTTACCAGATAATATGCAATGAGAGGAGATAAGCCGTATATCAGATATTCGATTGCCATATCTATGAATGTATTTCCTTACAACACACCACCACTGGCCACATACCATGCATATTCTGCTTTGTTATGATTGGCTACTGCTTTGAGGTAGTCTAAACGAAGCTTGATGTATAGCTCCTGTGCTTGTAGTATCTCTAGTGGGATAGCTGTTCCTAGTTGTTGTCTGGCTCTGGTTTGATCCAGTGCTTTCTGAGCAAGTTGGCTTCCTTCTAGGGCAATGGCAGCAGATTCTTTGGCGAGTTGCTTTTGTTGCTTGGCTAGTTCTACTTCATTGCTGATAATTGTCTTTGCTTGTTGGATTTGGTTCTTTTGCAAGGCAATATTTGCATTGTACTGCTCTACTTGACCTCCTTTTAATGCTCTACCTAGATTGATATCCCAAAGTAGTGATGCATTAATAGCACTAGTAGGATATAGCGGAGAAACTACATCTCCGAAATAAGAAGTGTATGTATTGACCGCTAGAGTAGGTGCCCACAGTCCAGAGGTTACGGTTCTCTTTTCTTGATCCAGAGCCTTTAACCCTAGTTCTAGACTTGCTATTTCTGGTCTCGCTTTGTAAATCTCTTCTGTACTCGAAGCTAGTTTGTCTAGCGTAAGCTGAATAGGATATAGTGCAGTATCTGTGGCACGTAAGCTGAAAGTACCCGTTAGGTTCAGTAGTATCTCCAATGCATTAGAAGCGGACAGTTGTTCTTGCTTTGCGTTTAGCATCTCAATTTTCAGGTGGCCTAGATTACTCTTTGCCAGTAAGTATTCCGATTCTACTAGAAGTCCAGCTTTTACTTGGTTGTCTATTTGCTGTACAATATTTTCTGATTGATTAGCTAACTCTAGATATGCTTCGTAATTTAATTGTGCATTTAGGAAAGCATAGTATGCATCTATAGATTGTAGTAAGACGTGATTCTTTTGAGTTTGTGTTTTAAAAGTCATTGCTTTTACTCGCAGCTTTTGAGCTTTGACTTTATGTAGGCTAGTACCGAGGTCCCAACTTCCGTTTATACCTATACCACCCCAAAGGTTCTGGCGATTTACATCCGTAAAAAAAGCTCCGTCACCATTCATAGCACTTCCCCATAGTTGATGCACATTAGCACCTGCATATACATTAGGCAGCCACCATTCTTGAGCAGTGTGTAGATCAGCCTCGGCTACTTTCTGTTTTAGTTTATACTCTTGGATACTCAGATTATCGGCACCTGCGAGTTGCAAAACTGTTGCTAGATTAATTGCTTTGATCTCAGACTCATTTTGCCCCAAAGTACAAAGCGAACAAATACAAAGTGCAACTAGAATTAAGAAATTTTTTCTAATCATTTTCCTTCATTATTGGGGTTACGGTATCGCCTTTTTTAACTAAGCCTTTACCTTGCACGATTACTTTTGTGTCTTTAGTGATTTCCGCATTGAGTACTTCAAAGAAATCCTTGTTGGCTAGTCCTTTTCTAAGCACCATTTTTTCTACCACATTATCTTTATTTACCACGAGTATAAAGGGCTCATTCTTAGATATCAGCTGAGAAGTAATGGGCAATGAAACTACACCTTTTCTACTTTTATTTTGTAGAAGTACCTTAGCATACATACCGGGTTTTATTTTTCCGGTTTGATTATTAAGATCTATTTCTATGTCCATAGTATTAGAAAGAGCATCTAGTACTCCCTGCGTTCTACTGACTTTAGCATCGAATGTTTCGCCGGGAAGCTCAGGAAAAGTAATTTTAACTGACATGCCTTTTTGGGTACTCGCTATGTCCGATTCCGCCAGCGGTACTGTAAGACGAATAGGATTGATGTCTTGTATTTCCACTATTCCTTGAGGATTACTTTGGGAGAGTCCACTTTGTATCAATGCTCCTTGATCTACCATTCTTTTGGTAATGATTCCACTAAATGGAGCTCGTATAGTAAGATAGTTAAGACGGTCTTGCATTCCTTTTAGAGCTGCGTTTGATGTCAAGTATTCAGTCTCAGCAGTTTCTACGACCTGAAGAGTAGTAAGGGCAGGAGTGCTTGCTTGTATATCTTGTAGCCTTTTATAGGTGGTTTGCTTTCCATTCACTAAGGCTTGAAGCTCAGTTACTTTCCTTGCTATTTCAGGATTAGCTAGTGTGGCTATGATTTCGCCTTTTTCCACATAGTCACCTATGTCTTTTCGGATACTAGTGATGACACCACTTTCCATGGCATATACCGTTACCTTTTGATTAGGCATGGCAGTTCCTGTTACCAGTACTTCTGCATCAAAAGAGAGCTCAGAAGGATGCACTACTTCTACAGATTGTATCTTGTCAGTAGCTACTGCTTCAGATGAATTGTCTCCGTTTGAATCGTGTACATCTGAAGAGGTGCAACAGACTAGCAGGGAAAGAAAGATAGGTAGGATGTGATGTATTTTAAAATTCATTTTATTTCGTCTTAGCTATTAGTGAGTAGAGTATTGGGATGATGTAGAGTGTAAGAAGAGTAGCCATAAAGGTTCCGCCTATTACAGCGATAGCCAGAGGAACATTTGCCTCAGTACCCGGTCCAGAAGCCATTGCCGTAGGTAATAGTCCAAAGATGGTAGTTCCTGCTGTCATTAATACAGGTCTAAATCTATCCTTGGCTCCAGTTATGATAGCCTCAGATTTCTCTTTTCCTTCTTGTATTAAACCATTGATTCTATCAATAAGGATATTGCCATAAGAAACCGCTATTCCTACCATCATAATAATTCCCATTAAAGATTGGATATTAAGATTGGTTCCTGTGATCCACATCAGTAGTGCTACGCCAATAATGCCCAATGGGAATGCCATTATAATAATCAAGGGCTGGCGGAAGGATCTAAATAATGGCGTGATGATTAGGAATGCCAATATTACTGCCAATCCTAAACCCAGTCCAAGGTCTCCAAAAGAAGAATTCATAGTGGCTACTTCTCCTTGGAAGTTGACCTTATATCCTTTTGGTAAATCCATAGCATCGATACGTTTTTGTATCTCATCTGATACTGAACCTATATCCGCATCTTCCACATTTGCATATACATTAAACTCGCGTTGTAGTTCGTAGTGGTTAATTTCTACTGGATTGGTAGATTCTGATATTTTCGAGAAATTTCTGAATGGTACAGACTGGTTGCTGGTCTTACTGACTACGTTTACATTCTTCAGAATATTCTCATTATTGATTAGGTGTTCTGGATAGGTAACTCCTACATAGTAATGATTTCCATTGTTCTCGTCTATCCAAAAGGCTTTATCAAAAGTAGCCGATGAATTAAGAGCGGAAACCATATTCTTAATAGCATCTACGGGCTTTACTCCCAGCTCGGCTGCTTTGATTCTATCTATGTTAATGTCTTTAGTGGGTTGATCCAGACGCTGTAATACTCTCACGTCTCTAGTAGATGCTATGGCGGATATAGTATCTTGTAATCTCTCAGCAAGACCTTTTAGTACGTGTAAATCGTTACCTATGATTTGTACATCTATAGGTGCTGGTTTCCCTTCATTGAGAGCTGCGGTAATTAGCCCTCCAGTATTAAAACTCACTTCTACTCCTGGGAAGTTTGCATTGAGTTTCTTACGTAGTGCTATAGCATAATCAAATGTGCTGATGCTGTGTCCCTCTTTTAGCTGTACACCTATGAAAGCATCTTGTGTACCAGAGTTAGGCGTATAGGCTGCAGGCAGATCATAGAATACGCCAATGTTAGAGATGAGTTGCTCTAAGTCTTCTCCTGTTTCTGAGCGAATGAGCTCTTCCATTTTGGCAATGGTTTTCTCTGTAGTCTTCAGTGGAGTCCCAGATTCCATCCGTACTTGTATTTCCATTTGTCCTACATCAGAAGAAGGAAATAATTCATAGCCTAGTTGTGTCTTCATTACGAATAATGAACCAATGAATAGGAGTAGTGTCACTACTAAAATTCCAGTCTTTCTTTTCATAGCGGCTACAAGACTTCGTTCGTATCTATCTCTCAGTCGCTCTATGAATCGTTGGAAGAAACCCAAAGCATTTTTCTGCTCGCTGTTTTGAGGTAGTTTATCTCTGAATAGATACGCTGCTGCTAATGGTACGAGTGTCAATGAGAATATGTAAGAACCAATCATAGCTCCTGCCACGGTGATGGCCAGAGGAGAGAATAAGAATTTTACCATTCCAGTCAAAAACATCACTGGGAAGAATACGACGATGATCACTAATGTAGAAGCCAATACGGGAGTGGCTACTTCTAAGGCAGCATCCAGAGAAGCTTGCCAAGCAGTCTTGTTCATCTTTAGATGTCTGTCAATGTTTTCTAACACCACAATGGAGTTGTCTACGAGTAAACCAAGTACTAAGACTAGACCACCGAGTGTAATACTATTGATAGCCTGTCCAGTTATGGATAATACGATGAATGCAAAAAGTACAGAAAGCGGTAAGCTAATGGATACGATAAGTGCCGAGCGGAAGTTTCCTAGGAATAAGATAAGTACGATAACTACTAGAGCTAGTCCTCCAAGTCCTGCGTATGATAATCCTGAAATGGCATTTCTAACATACGAACTTTGATCAAAGATTACATTTAGATTGACATCGTCTGGCATGCGTTGTTTTAAGTCTGGAATAGCTGCTTTTACTGCCTCTACAGATTCTATGGTATTTGCTCCCGGTCTTTTGAAAATAGGGAGATATACTTGCTCCTTGCCGTCTACACGAGCTATATTCGTTTGTATCACACTCGCATCTGCTGCTACACCTATGTCTTTTATGTAAATAGGCTTCCCGTTTTTGTAGGTGACCACTATGTCATTGAAATCCTCAATATCGACAATCACCCCCTTGGCATCTATGCCATAGTTGATAGATCCTATCTCTGCTATTCCAGAAGGAATCATAGTTGTATTTTCTTTTATGGCGTCGTTTACTTGAGTTTGAGATATTCCCAAAGCTTCTAGCTTAGACGGATCCACGTAGATATAGACTCTTCTCTTAGAACCACCATAAGCAGCTGGAGCTACTATACCAGGGACACTACTTAGCATTTGTCTCAGATTATAATAGGCTAGTCCGTAGAGTTCCTTTCCGCTTTTCACCTTACTACTTACGGTAAGGAGCATGAGTGGCTTACTAGCTGTAGGATCAAAAGGCTGCACCATCGGTGGTAGAGTGCCCGGAGGTTGGTAATACATATCACTCATAGCATAGGCAGACGTGTTGGCCATGGCTTCTGCAGGATCTACATCTTCTCCGTAAAAGTTAGTGACGATACTCACACCCATCAGACTTTTGGATAGCTGCTTCTCTATACCAGGAGACTGACCAGTCCATCGCTCCATTCTACTGGTGATGTCTTTTTCTACTACTTCGGCTGGCATGCCAGGGTAGAGCGTTAGTATCTGCATTGCAGATTTTTTGAACTGAGGAAGAATGTCTACAGGCATTCGCGGTATGAGTACTGCGGAGAGTACAGCAACTACTACTACCAT
>JBDNFQ010000147.1:0-3770 GCA_041689715.1 Bacteroidia bacterium | reverse complement strand
TCGAAATTGATCATATTATTACCACTTTATTGACTTACAACATACAACTTTATATGTATCTATCTAGCGACCTCTACAAAATAATTTAGGAAAAACCGTCTCGTAAATATATACGAGACGGTTTTTTTATGTCAATAAGCTTAAGTTTGCGAGTGCATCTTAGATGCTTGAATTTCAGAAAATGGCAGGACACAGTAAATGGGCTAATATAAAGCATAGAAAAGCAGCTCAAGATAAGAAGCGAGCTAAAGTATGGACTCGCATTATTAAAGAAATTACTATGGCTGCAAGAGATAATGGACCAGATCTAGATAGCAATTCTGCACTGCGACTAGCAGTACTAAATGGCAAAGGAGCTAACCTAGCAAAGGACACTATAGATCGTGCTATTAAAAAAGGAAGTGGAGCAGAAGCCGCCAATTTGCAACGCCATACCTATGAAGGATATGGACCACACGGAATAGCTATATTCTTAGATACTACCACCGAAAATATCAATAGAACAGTAGCCAATATTCGCTCTATTTTTTCTAAAAATAATGGAAGCTTGGGCACCAATGGATCATTGAGTTTTATATTTGATACGAAAGGGGTATTTGAAATAACGAATGAGACAATTCAAGAAATAGATGCTGAAGAGCTGGAGCTAGAATTGATAGAGGGGGGAGCTCAAGAAGTAGAGAAAGAGGAAGAGTATATTTCAATTTATACAAGTTTCGAAGATTTCGGAACGATGCAGAGTAAATTAGCCGAGCTAGGCATAGAAGCTAAATCTACAGAGATACAGCAAGTCCCAAAAACAACCACGAGACTTAGTATAGACCAAGCTATGGATGTACTCAAGATTGTAGACAAATTTGAAGAAGACGATGATATACAAGCAGTTTATCACAATATGCAACTAACAGACGAGCTAATAGCACAGCTAGAAACCGAATAATAAAATGAATAAGAGAGAATTACTTGCCCAAAAACTTGCCGAAGCACAAATGGGCGGAGGACAAAAGAGAATAGATGCTCAACATAGCAAAAACAAACTCACAGCTAGAGAAAGAGTAGACCTTTTACTAGATAAAAATTCCTTTGAAGAGATAGGAGCTTTAGTAAAGCACAGAAGCACTGACTTTGGAATGGAAAAAATGCACTATCCAGGCGATGGTGTTATTACTGGCTATGGTACAATATATGGCAGGCTAGTTTATGTTTTTTCTCAAGATTTCACTGTTTTTGGCGGTTCTCTGTCTGAAACTCACGCAGAAAAAATCTGTAAAATAATGGGTATGGCCATGAAAAATGGTGCACCAGTTATAGGACTAAATGACAGTGGAGGAGCTCGTATACAAGAAGGCGTAGTATCACTTGGTGGCTATGCAGATATCTTCTATCGCAACACTTTGGCCAGTGGCGTTATACCTCAGCTGAGTGCTATTATGGGGCCATGTGCAGGCGGAGCGGTTTATTCCCCCGCTATCACAGATTTCATAATCATGGTAGAAGACACGAGTTTTATGTTCGTAACAGGTCCTAACGTGGTGAAAACCGTAACCAATGAAGAAGTAACATCTGAAGACCTAGGTGGAGCAAGCGTACATTCCGAAAAAAGCGGGGTAGCCCATCTTACAGCTGCTAATGACCTAGAAGCTATAGAAGATATAAAAAAGCTACTTAGCTACATGCCTCAAAACTGTGAAGAACGTGCCCCAAAAATCGAATACAAACTGGGCGATGAAGCTAGAGATCAACTAGCCGATGTAGTGCCAGAAAGTGCAAACCAACCATACGATATACGAGATGTAGTAAATGGCATTATAGATGTAGACTCATTCTTCGAAATCCACAAAAACTTCGCTCCGAATATTGTAGTAGGCTTTGCACGACTGGCAGGCAGAAGCATAGGCATAATAGCGAATCAACCTGCCTACTTGGCAGGAGTTTTAGACGTTCCCTCATCTCAAAAAGGAGCTCGTTTTGTTCGTTTCTGCGATTGTTTCAACATTCCTTTGTTGGTACTAGAAGATGTTCCTGGATTTTTACCTGGCACAGACCAAGAATGGAATGCTATAATAACCAATGGAGCCAAATTACTCTACGCATTTAGTGAAGCTACAGTGCCTAGAATCACTGTAATAACGAGAAAAGCATATGGTGGGGCATATGATGTGATGAATAGCAAACACATAGGAGCAGATATGAACTTTGCATGGCCAAGTGCAGAAATAGCGGTAATGGGAGCTAAAGGTGCAGCAGAAATAATTTTTAGAAATGAAATAAATAGTGCTGATGACCCAGCAGCTAAATTGGAAGAAAAAGAAGCAGAATATGCACAGATATTTGCCAATCCATATAGAGCAGCAGAGCGTGGTTTTGTAGATGAGGTTATACTACCAGAAAACACACGAATAAAACTTATAAAAGCCTATGCAATGCTAGAGAATAAAGTAGCCACTCTACCTAAGAAAAAGCACGGAAATATTCCGCTTTAGACTTCTTCATGTATAAGCGGAGAGTCATAATACAAAGTTTGACTTCAAACTTGTTTGAGGATTGTTAAATTTGTACAAAATGGTCCGATATACTATACTTTACATTTTTGCAGTACTATGCTTAGCATCTTCTTGTAATTACCAGAATGAGGAAGACCTTTTTCCTAGCACATCTTGCGATACAGAAGCTATGTCTTATGTATCAGATATTACGCCTATTTTAGATAACTATAGTTGCCTGAGCTGTCACTCTAGCGTAAGCAACCAGAGTGGGGTAGCCATAGAAGAATATGACGATTTAAAGAAATGGATAGATAATGGTATTCTCCTTAAAAGTATGCAACACGACGGAGCGTTAGCCATGCCACAAAATCAAGCTAAAATGAATGCTTGCGATATAGATAAAATAGCTGCTTGGATAACTGATGGAGCACCAAATAATTGAAATCATAAAATGAAAAAACCAATTGTCCTTATCGTCTTACTGTTTATCATCGGAACGGCACTTTATGCGTACAAAATGTACAATAAACCGCACACAGATGTACTGAATACCGTAGCCGCCGAAACAGTTTCTGCTTCAGCTATTTTTGCTGCATTTGATAATGAAGAAGCAGCAGCTATGATAAAATATACAGATAAGGTAATAGCAGTAGAGGGATTACTCCTATCAAAAGACTTATCAAACGAATTAGAACCTCAGATAGTCCTAGAAGGCAATGGGAATGATGGTTTTATACGGTGTGGATTTAAACCCGTAATGCTATCTAAAGTGTCTGCCCTAAAAGATAGTACCATCATAAATATTAAAGGAATGTGCGTAGGACTAAATGGATCGGAAGAGTTGGATCTGTTAGCAGACAAGGACGTCGTTTTATCTAATTGCACACTTATTGACTAACAAATAACAGAGATGAAAAAAACAACTATACTTACTTTCGCTATTCTAGGACTAATGCTTGGAGCTTTCAAAAATCACAGTGGTGGAATTTATAAAACCAATACAGGGAATATTAATTTCTTTAGCCATACTTCTATAGAAGACATTACTGCTGATAATCATAAGGTAAAAACTGCCTTTGATGCCACCAGTGGTAAAATACAATTTAGTGCTTTGATAAAAGATTTTGAGTTTCCTAAAGCATTAATGCAAGAGCATTTCAATGAAAACTATATGGAAAGTACTACGTTTCCTAAATCTACTTTTAGCGGAACTATAGAAAATATGGCTGCTGTAAAAACTACCGTAGACGGCATATATACATCTAAAGTATCTGGCAAACTAAC
>JBDNFQ010000146.1:0-3491 GCA_041689715.1 Bacteroidia bacterium | reverse complement strand
TGGTCACGCACCAGAAAAGCTCATCATACACAAAGGATCTATTACTATCAATGGTACTAGCCTGACGGTAACCCATATCACAGACCGCAAATTTGGCGTAGCTATAATTCCCTATACGTATGAGCATACCAGCTTTCACACCTTGCAGGTAGGCCATACTGTCAATATAGAGTTAGACGTACTGGGTAAGTATGTGGCTAGGTTGACTCAGTAGTAAAATTTCAAGAAATCATCATCCACAAAAAAGCCTGAGTAAACTAAGTCTACTCAGGCTTTTCTTAATCTTAAATTCAGTTAGTTTTTAATCACCTTAGTTCTTATTACGGAGTCATTTACTCTAAATTCTAACAAGTATATACCATTGGTAAGTGCAGCAATATCAAGTGTGCCCATAAACTCATTGGAACCTTTAATTGAGGAAGTAGTATGAAGTGTCTTACCCGCAATATCTAAAATAGAGACGTGCATTACTCCAACTAGTGGATTGTCTAAGCTATAATTAAGCAGCCCAGATGATGGATTAGGATATAGAGTCATGTTTTTCCAAAGTGCTAAATCTGCTATTCCATTTACTTTTTTCGGAACCTTCACATTTATCGTGATACTACTATCCACATCACCACAATCATTTGTAGCGGTAAGCACTATAGTGTAGTCTGCAGAATCAGTGTAGATATGATATGGACTTACTTCTGTAGAGGTAGCTCCATCTCCAAAGTCCCACGAATAGCTAGTTGCTAGTTGTGACTTATTAGTAAAGACTAAAGAGTCTTTGAAATCTCTGTAGCTAAAAGCGGGAATAGGAAGTGGATTTATAGAAACCGTAATATCTTCAAAATCTTCGCATCCCTCTGCCGAGCGTATCACTACTTCGTATTTTGTCTTAGTAAGTGGTGACACTGCATTTTCTTGTGTCAGCACTCCGTTATTCCATTGGTACGAATCTCCACCATAGGCTTTCATCGTTAGTTCTGTACCTTCACATATGGTAGTATCAGAATCTATACTTCCCACAGGATTTAAAAATCTGCTAACGACCACAGTGTCATAGGACTTGCATCCATTTGCATTGCTAGCAATAAGAGAGAATATTTTTGCTGCTAACATCTGAAATTTCACACTATCGGCAGTTGATCCATTGCTCCATAAGTAGGAATCAGCAGTTCCTTTTGGTTTTATAGTTATGAACTTTGTGAAACAAGCCCCAGTATCATTCATAGGAGCGAGTTGTGGCGATTCTAATGCGGTAACCAGTACTGAGTCAGAAGCAATACATCCAAATGAATCTGTTCCTGTGACATACTTATAGGTTGTTTGGGTCACATCAAAAGTATACGAAGCCGTATTGGGACCATTTAGCCAAGTGTATGTGCTAGCACCACCTGCCGAAATACTAACAGGCAAACCACCGCATACTGTTGTATCTGCAGATATGGTGATAGTCGCTTTATTTAATGTTACCTCAGTACTAAAAGACTTTGAACAACCATTAGAGCTATCTACTAGCACATTGTAAATAGAGGTAGCTGCAGGAGTTACGGTCCAATCTGAGTT
Source organism: Bacteroidia bacterium (assembly GCA_041689715.1). GTDB lineage: Bacteria > Bacteroidota > Bacteroidia > NS11-12g > UBA9320 > UBA9320. Next base: position 1,937 of record JBDNFQ010000146.1, on the reverse strand, counting down.
AGTAGGACCGTTTATCCATTTGTAGCTGGTGCCACCCGAAGCTTCTAAGGTTATAGATTTCCCTGCACAGATGGTTGTATCTGGAGTGACTGTAGCTGTAGGAGCTTTTTTGACAAATATGATGAGACTATCTGTGGCTGTAATACCACAGCCAAAATCGGCTACCACCTTTACTGTGGTGGTAGTATTGTAACTAGCTAATGTGGTTTGAGTACGGGGAGAAAAGGCTCCTGCAGCAGGAGTCCAACTAAATGATTCTCCTTGATCTGCTTGCAGAGTAAGTAGCTCCCCTGGGCAAATAGTGTCTTTAGTAGAGGAGATGTTTACTTCTCTATTTGCATTTACATTGCCAAAATTTAGTCTAATCAATAGTGTAACTGGGAAAGGGGGTGCATTGTTTTCCAATGCAGTCCAAGTAGTCCCATTACCATAGTAAGCGGTGTTCTCCTTAAAATAGTCTAATGTATAGCCTAAGCTCATGTTGTTTGTGTTAAGCTGCTCTACGCTTGCAAAATATTGATCAGGAACTGCTGGTACATGGCAATTTAACATAGCTGTATACCAATTTTGACCTGTGGCAAATACCACTGCATTCGAAGTTGTTATATCTGTGCCAGGGGCTGAATTAAAGTTACGTAGATGAACACGAACACTATCGCCGACTTTAGGAGAAGAAGAATAGAAAGTGATAGAAGTTATGGTGTCTGCTTCATATATCTGGAACCGTTGACCTATCTCTAAGGTTCCTCCATTATTTCCTATTCCCAAGGCAGTAGATCCTAGGTCTTCCCTGCCCATCACAGTATCGGTAACCATTATGCTTAGTGTATCTCTATTGTTAGTGTAGACAGATTCTGTTTCATTAGCAGTGGTATTAAATGCAAAAGTCTTTAGACCAGCAGTTGAAGTCATGTATTTTGTGCCGACGACTCCCGAGTCTGTAGCGAATGGGGCTATAGTATCTAAGTCTATAATGCCGGAGTATCCAGTAGAAGTAATAGAAACCTCTGTTTCTGTTATTTCATTTAAACCTTCATTTTTTACTTTAACTGAAAATTGTAATGAGTCAAATTGTAAAAGTGGGATTATGGGGTACTCTAAGTCTATAATGCGAGTCTCTAGAAGAATGGCATCTGCTAGTGCAGGACTAAATGTGTCAATAACGAAATTGTCGAATGCCATGTCAGTAGACCAGCTATTGCCCATCACTGCTCTAATTCTTATCTGTACACTGTCCGAATTGAAATTGGCAAGGTTTACAGAGTCCAATATCCAGGCTGAATCCTTTTCTCCTATTTGTGACCAAGCTCCCGAGGTCCAACTGCTAGTGCCAGAACGCACATCTATAAATAGATTGCCCATGGTTGTACCTAACATATGGTAGTTGAATTTAAGTTGGTAGTATTTGCTGGAAGCAGAAAAATCAAAATAAGGACTAATTAAATTTATGATGGAGCCAGCACATGGGTTGGCTCCTGAAGGAAAGGAACCTTCTGTGTATATGTATGTGCCGCCGGTAGTTCCTGGGTTTACATCTGTACCCACGCCCACGCCACTACTGGTACGCTTTGAGCCTGGTCCAGTACCAGTAGAAGGAGTGCCAGAAGTATCTGCACGCCAATCACCATCGTCGTTAGGGTCTTGTGTCCAACCCGTAAATGTGGCTCCAGAGGTCCCAAGATCACAACTTTGTGGTGTCTGCTGATGCACCGATGGACTTTCAAAGTCTTCAGTGTATGGATACGTTGTTACCTGAGCATAAGTGTAGAGTGAAGCAAATAGAGAGAAAACAGCTAAGATAAAAGGTAATTTCTTTTTCATTTGATTATGTTGATTATATAGTGCTAAAATATCATTTTATTGTCACAATAGCAAGTGCCATAGTATGATTACTTTCGCCCTATGAAATGGTTCAAGTTTATCGGAGTGTTTATGCT
>JBDNFQ010000145.1:0-5246 GCA_041689715.1 Bacteroidia bacterium | reverse complement strand
AAATCCATTTATCAAGCAAAAACGGTCGTTGGTAAATGGAGCGTAACCTTAGTCGCTTAAGACCGTTATGAAGCTGTAAGAATTTTAGTTAGTTAAATATTTTCAGTTTATCAATGGGACCTAGTGCAACTGCACTTGGTCCTATTTTTTTTATGAACCTGATTTCTCTTCCTCCTTCAATATCTGAGAAGTGTGCTCTTTGGTTTTCACCTTTTCTATCACATCTTCTATCACACCATCCTCGTCTATGATAAAAGTAGTACGAGCTACGCCCATATACTGTTTGCCATACATACTCTTCTCTACCCATACGCCATAGGCTTGGATAGTTTCTTTCTCTGTATCTGCTAGTAGATCAAAGGTCAGTTTATACTTTTCTATGAATTTCACGTGCTTTTTCTCAGTATCGGGGCTTACGCCTAGTACTGCATAACCTTGCTTTTGAAGTGCTCTGTGATTTTCAGTTAGATTACATGCTTGTGCTGTACATCCTGGAGTATCATCTTTTGGGTAGAAGTAGAGTACTAGTTTCTTTCCGGTGTAATCTGCTAAAGATACTTTTTTACCTTTTTGATTTATTCCGCTAAATGCCGGAGCCTTCTCTCCTATTTGTGGTATTGCCATATAGCTACAACAATACACTGTAGAATTAGATTATAAATAGTCTACAGCCCTTTTTCTTTGCACTATATCAATCTAGCATACAACACGGCAAGTATGAACTAAGGAGGATAGAGGGCAAGTTGGTCTCAGAATTTGGTGTAATACAGATGGAAAGGGAAATACCATTAGTACTATCGCAGGATACCTTGTCTGGGAGGAGTAAAAGAAATTTATTTATTACACTAAGATAATAGTAGGTCTTTGCCTACCACAGAAAAGTCTATTGACATGATTTCGATTATTATTTTGGATTCAGAACATTTTTAAATAGTGAGTTTCGAGTGAAAATGGTGAAGGAATAGCGAGCTAGTCCAAGACAGTTTTAGGAAGAAAATAGCTGTTTAAATGTGTAATCGACCTGTTTTGTCCATAAAATCTGCATCTCAAAAGAATAGTCGAAATCAGGTTATTACAATGTAATAGACTTTTTTATTTCGGTTTTATTCCCCTTATCATCTAGAGCTACTAGTTTAAACTCGTAGGTGCCGGGTTTTATCCAACTTGGAATCTCGCCCCATACAGCTCCAGTCTTGGGCTCGTACTCTGCTAGTATCCACTTGTCATCTATAGAGCACGTTAGACTACTTACTCCGCTTAGATTATCTGTAACACGGAATCTATACTTTTTACCAAAACTAATAGTCTTTACCACTGGCGGCACATTATCATAGGTAATGGCATAATCGCCTAGTGAGCGGGTTCTGAAACTAAGTATATTGCCACTTAGTGATCCTGCTTCGTAGTAGGTTCGCCTACCATCAAAACTTACTCCGCATAGCTTATCTCCATACTTGAGCCACTCTGCAGGTACGCTGTATTCTATATTAATGTAAGTATGCAGCGGCGTATAGCCATAGTGCATCTGCAGAGTCTTGCTCAGCATCTTTTCCTTCTTAGGTTTTATACTCATTTTAAAATCAAATGGATGATACACCGCTTCGCTAGGTACACTTATATTCCATTCGTAAAACTTAAAGGATTTGCTCCCCGTTACCCGTTGCTTTTCTTGATAGGGTGTACTGGCTACTTGCAGAGCTGTGGCATTGGTATCTCCCACTACTATCCACCTAGCAGAGTCCATAAGCCCAACATAGTCTTGTATGTATACTTTCATCTGTATAGAGTCTCCGTGTTGCAGGGTTATTTCTCCATTTTGATTTTGCTTGTAGTACGGCAGCGGATTAAAAGACTCCTTGAAAAGTCGGATATACGTTTTGTTCTCTTTCCACTTGAGGTACGGATCTGTATGCGTATAAATGTACCTCCCTTGGTCAAAATCAAATTTTTCTATCTGGTACTGGTAGAGCATTTTCCCATTGGCGGTAAGCCAGCAGTAATTTATGCCTAGCACATTATTTTTATCAGTAAAATAATCGTCTGTATATAGCCCAAAACTATAAGGTCCGGGCTGTAGGTTTAGTGTTTTAGTATTTTTAAGGTAGTCGCTCCACTTACTCACTGTAGTATGGGGATATGCCCCTTCAGAATAGAGCATTTCTTTGTCTTTTTGGTAAATACTTATACGTTTTATCTCAGGTTTTATATTATCGGCCACCTGCAGGCCGTGCATTAGCGGATTAGTACTTTCCCCTCGAGGGTTGCGTATTTCGAAATGCAGATGCGGGCCACCGCTACCACCCGTATTACCACTTAGAGCAAAGTTTTGGCCTTTAGTCATCTTTATCTCTCCTGCATTGGGGTACACTTCTATTTCAAACTTACGTTGCTTGTATTGCTCCTCTTTTACATAGTTAGCTAGTTCTCCTTTAAACTCCTTTAAGTGACCATACACCGAAGTATATCCATTAGGATGTTGGATGTATACCACACGGCCGTAGCCTGTAGTGCCTACCTTTACTCTCGACACATATCCATCTGCTACGGACAGCACCTTCCATCCTTCTGTACCACCCGTACGTATGTCTAATCCTGCGTGAAAGTGATTTCCTCTCAACTCACAAAAAGTACCCGACACGTAGATGGCACTATCAAATGGATTTCGAAAATAGGATTGGCTATACTTATTTGCATTTCGTTGAAACAAGTAATGTTCCTTATCGGATAGACTTATTCTAGCCGGTATGGGCTCCGAGTAGTCGTCTACCTCTTTTAATACTATTTCTGCTGTATCTTCTACAGAAGCATCTGTAGCTTGACCTTCTAAGTTGCTAGAGTTTTCACACGTAGCGAATAAGGATAATAAACCCACCAATATGGTGAAATATAAAACGGATGATTTTCTCAATGGACTTGAATTACAATGTACAAAAGTACTCAGTCCTTATAGCTTAGTTGTTAAGATGTAAACACCCAAGTAGTATGCGTATTAATTTTTGAAAAATTTGGTGGATAAATAATTTATAGTAACTTTAATTAAGAGGCTATTGATATTATTATTATCAATATAATGATAATTATACTATCTATCTGCACGTTGCATAGCCTAGCACTAAGAGCATACTAAGAAAGAAACAACATGAAAAGATCCATTTACACTATCACAGAAAAAAACGATCAGTTTTTCCTTCAATTATTTGATGAAAAAGAGAATTTAATTTTAAAGAGTCAGTCTTTTGAAACTTTTCAATTATGCGAAAAATTTTTGGCCACATTACGTCTTCATTTATGTTTTCAAACTAACTTTTCTCGCTCCAAAAACATGAGTGGTCAGTTTGGTTTTGAGATACGCACATGCTGGGACGAGCTTATAGGAAGCAGTATGTGGTTTGCCTCTCGCCAAGAACGAGAAGATGCGATGCAACTAGCTTTCCATCTCAATAAAGATGCAGTTTTTATGCATACAAGCATGTACACGCAGGTTTCGCATCTCAACTTGCGTGTCGTAGCATAAATCTATTGGGGATTATAGCAAACCTCTAAATTGGCTTGCTAAGTAGGACCTCCTGCTATCGCCACTTCTTCTTACACTAGCACCATCTTATTTATTTCATATTTCAGTCTTTAGTAATAAAGGTACGTATGGTTTAATTTTGCAGTCAATCTAGACACAATAGTTATGCAACCAAACACGATAAATCTCCCGAAAATATACAACGAAGCACAAGATTTTATGCCATTGCTTGGCACAGATTACATAGAACTATATGTAAGCAATAGCAAGCAAGCTGCACATTATTACAAAACGGCATTCGGTTTTCAAGACCTGGCTTATTCTGGTTTAGAAACAGGAGTAAAAGACAGAGAGAGCTATGTGCTGATGCAAGATAAAATACGTCTAGTACTTACCTCTCCGTTACGAAGTGGCACAGAAATAGGCGAGCATATAGAAAAGCACGGAGACGGAGTAAAGGTAGTAGCACTTTGGGTTCCAGACGCTACACACGCGTATAATGAAGCTGTAAAAAGAGGTGCAAAGCACTATATGTCTCCTACTGTAGAAGAAGACGAAAATGGCAAAGTGACTCGCTCTGGCATATATACATACGGTGAGACGGTACACATATTCGTAGAACGCAGTGAGTATAATGGTATATTCTTGCCAGGCTACAAGGCATGGCAATCTACATACCACCCTACTTCTGTGGGCCTACAATACGTAGACCACATGGTGGGCAATGTAGAGCTAGGTGAAATGATGACTTGGTGTAATTTTTATAGAGACGTACTCGGTTTTGCTCAGATAGTATCTTTTGATGATAAGGATATCTCTACAGAATACACTGCTCTTATGAGTAAAGTAATGAGTAATGGAAACGGTAGAATAAAATTCCCTATCAACGAGCCTGCTAATGGAAAGAAAAAATCTCAGATAGAAGAATACCTTGACTTTTATGAAGGCCCAGGCATACAACATATAGCTGTAGCTACAGACGATATTATCACTACTGTGCGAGATTTGATATCTCGCGGTGTAGAGTTTTTACGCGTGCCAGATACATACTGTGATGTAGTACTAGACCGTGTAGGTAAGATAGACGAAGATCTAGCTCCACTGCGTGAGCTTGGGATCTTAGTAGATAGAGATGATGAAGGCTATTTATTACAGATCTTCACCAGACCTATAGAGCCAAGGCCTACTATGTTCTTCGAGGTTATTCAAAGAAAAGGAGCTACTTCTTTTGGTAAGGGAAATTTTCAAGCCTTATTCGAAGCCATAGAAAGAGAGCAAGAGCTAAGAGGTACGCTGTAAGAAGCAATCTCAAATCTCCAGTTTTCTATGCAAGATCTGGGAGGAGTAATTATCACATAGCTAGCCGTCATGAGTACTACTTGAGAAAATGGTTGCCTTTCCTCAAGTAGAGGTGAAATAGCCAACCTCAAGACAGAATCTAACACGGAGACATTTTCGATTTCATGTTAGGTTTCATCTCCTCAGTTGTACAAAGAGTAAATTGATATTAAAAAGACATACTCCTTCAGAGATAAACTTCCCTCTGTTTTTTCGCTCAAAACTGAAAATAATTGGCAGCAAAAAAGGCAACAGTGCAAAATGCGGACATATTGAACCACGTAAAACGGGTTAAAGTGAGCCACTAAAAACGGGTCAAAGTGAGCCAGGTATTCCGGGTCAAAGTGAGCCACCCCTAAATCGATTCTATTTGAGAGTAAAAGCATAGTCTTTT
>JBDNFQ010000144.1:0-12395 GCA_041689715.1 Bacteroidia bacterium | reverse complement strand
TCCTCTTTAGACTAAGTAAGCTTTTTGCCTAGCTCCCCATAAAATACAGCTGACCCAATTTATTGACCAATAGGTTTTCGTCATCGTCTATTTTATCATCAGCTTTTATTAATTTTATAGCGAAATCTATGAGTTCTAAACGCTCTTTATCTGTGGAGTCAGCATAAAAATCTTCTGCACATTTTTGCAGTAAAATAGGATAATCTTCGTGTGAAGTGATGCTTAATTCTTCTAAGGCATCCTCTAGGTTACCACCAAAGGGGAAATTTTGACCAACGTAGTCTATTATTACTCTTCCTTCTTTAGGATCAAAATCGCCGTCTATTTCTGCTAAAATGTTGAGTATCTGAAAACCAGCAATGTCTTTATTTTTTCTGCTCATGTTAACCTATTGTCTATGCAAGTTTATCTATTTTTGAGCCAAATGAAAAATGTATTTTTATTGTTTTGGTTATTGACCATAAGTTCTGCTGCGATTGCTCAAAGCTTTGGGGCACAATTGGCATTGGGAGCTAATTTTAGCCAAGTAGATGGAGACCAACTCGGCGGGTATAATAAGCTAGGTGCCAATGTAGGTGTGCAGATCAATAGAGAGATAAGTGATATGTGGCAGGCTGCCTTTGAGATACGCTATAGTATGAAAGGTGCTAAGAAAGTAATAGATCCGGATGCTCCGCCTACATTTTCTCTTAAGCTAAATTACCAGTATATCGAAGTTCCGCTGCTTGTGAAGTATACTCGTTTTGATAAAATCACTGTTTATGGAGGACCTTCGGTAGGTCTGAATATAGTAAGCAAGAGAGAAGAGAACGGAATAGAAAGTGAAGTGGACCAACTTGATTTATTAGAGTTTGGACTCAACATAGGAGGTACCTACCATTTTACCGAAAAAATAGGCATAGATCTACGTCATAGCTACTCCTTAGTTTCTGTAACCGATAATAATGTATTAAGCTTAGGACCTACATGGTTTAATAGAACGGGATGGTTTAATCGTTTGTTTACAGTAGGAGTAACCTACACACCATAACATATTAGTTATTGAATTATATAGGCTCAAAATACAGGCTTCTTCCATTTTTGGAGGAGTCCATCCAAGATTTCATAAACGGCACTATTTCAGACAAAGTGTTTTGCGATCTATTCGCAGGAACAGGTGCTGTAGGTCGTTACTTTAAAACTAAATGCAAGTCTATGATAGCTAATGATATGGAGTACTACAGTTATGTGCTCAATAGAAATTACATAGGGAATTATAGGGCTCTACAAGCTGATAAGTGGCTCGAAAAATTAGGAACTTTACAAGGAACAGAAGGGTTCATTTATCAAAATTATTGCCAAGGTGGTCATGGAAGTCGTAATTATTTCAAAGATGAAAACGGCAAACGAATAGATGCGTTGCGTTTACAAATTGAGAAGTGGAAGGAAACCAAAGCTATAGATGAGGATACGTATTACTATCTACTGGCCACTTTGCTAGAAAGTGCAGACAAAGTAGCCAACACTGCATCTGTATATGGTGCTTACCTTAAGCATATTAAGAAAACTGCTCTCATGGATTTGAAGATACGTCCGGCAGATTTTGAGACTACAAAGACTAGCCATACCATATATCAAGGGGATGCCAATGAGCTAGTGAAAACGATAAAGGGCGACATTCTGTATCTAGATCCTCCATATAATGCCCGGCAGTATGGGAGCAATTATCATATGCTAAATACTATTGCAGAGTACAAAAGCTTTGAACCTAAAGGAGTTACTGGCTTGCCGGAATACAATAGGTCTGCGTATTGCAGCAAGGCATCAGTAAAGCAGAGTTTTGAAGAGGTGATAGCCAATGCACAGTTTAAGTATACCTTTCTGAGTTATAATAATGAAGGGCTCATGACACATGAAGAGATTACATCTATCTTAGACAAGTATGGCAGAGTGGAGCTCAAAACGAAGGCCTATCAACGCTTCAAAGCAGATAAAACTGAAAACAGAAACCACATAGCTACAGAGACACTGGAGTATTTATTTTGTTTGGAGAAGACTTAGTTCATCACTCCCGTCATCATTTTCCAGATGTCGTTTAGATATAGAAAGGGAACTAAAGCACTGTCAGGACTGTCGCCCATTCGGATTATGACTAATCCATTAGATGGTGAGATACTCACGTACTGTCCATTTTTACCCATAGCTGAGTAACCATCCGCAGGAGCATCAGGAAGAAACATGCCTGGGAATTCTACTTGTGATTGAGGAAGGTGGTATGACTCACTGCCATTAAGCCACCATAAGTATCCGTAGGCTTTATTAATCTGTTGTGAAGCAGTTATAGAGGCATCTATGTATGCTTTGTTGAGCAAGCGAGTGCCGTCCCAAACTCCATTAGACTGCATCAAAATACCGAAACGTGCAGCGGATCTAGCGTTGCTTAAATACAAGTGTAGATCTTCACTCCATTGCCAGTATCCAGTCATACCTATTTTATTTTGCAATACGGCATTGAAATAAGTATTGTAGCCTTGACCTGTAGCGTTTTCTACTACGCTCTCGAGTAAGGTATACGGTGCATTATGGTATGCCCAGCGTGTACCTGCATCTGCTTTGTAAACTAAGCTAGCTGCTGATGTGTCATCAGCTCGCACGTCATCTAGACCAGATGTCATGGTCAGTTGATGCCAAACAGTAATTTTGTCTTGTTGTTCTTTGGTGAGGCTAGTCCAGTTTTCTCCTAAGTATTTTGAGGTTTTGTCTGACAGGTTAAGGTGCCCTTCTTCCTCCGCTTTGCCTACCGTAAAACCAGTCAATGTTTTAGCGGCAGATGCCCAATACCAGATCTTGTCAGCATCAAAATCAGCGTTACCTAGTAGGGTCTTTCCCCAATATTTTTCTAGTACTATTCTACCCTTCTTTAGTACTATGAAAGCACGTGTGCCGTTGGTTTCGAGATTTGTATAGAGTGAGGTTATACTGTCTGTATTCCATCCGAGGCTGGATACTGCTGTAGTTTCCCAGTCGCCAGCGATAGGGGGAAAGTATATACTCGAAGAATCTTCTGCTTTAGGCGTCTCATGAACTATGGATACACTGTCTTCCTTGCATCCAAAAAGGGAAACAAGCATTCCAAGAAGAAGCAGGATATTTTTCATTTGGGTAATCTATTCATTCGTACGTGTTCCTTGGAAAAGGTTGCGTGTTTTTCTAAAAAAAATTAAGCTAAGGCATTGCCAGATTTAACATGTATATCTCGCTGTGGAAATGGGATCTGAATACTGTTTTCACGAAAGGCATCATCTATCATAAAACGAATCTCACTTTTTATCTGTTCAATTATGAAAAGTTGGTTGCTCCAAAAGATCAATTCAAAGTCTAGGCTGGATTCGCCAAAATTCTTTAAAAGGATAATAGGAGAAGGGTTTGTGATCACCTTAGTGTGTTTCCAAGCTGTTTCAGAGAGAAGCTTCTCTACTAGTTTTACATCACTACCATAAGCAACACCTACTTTTATGCTGAAACGGGTTGCTGTATCATTTGAACTCCAATTAATGAGGTTCTCACTGACTAATTTGTGATTGGGGATAATCATGGCTATACCATCTCGAGTTTCTACCTTCGATGTACGCAGCCCAATTTCTGAGACTCGGGCTACAATGTTGTCTACCTCTACAACGTCATTCACTCGAATAGAGGGTTCGACTAATAGTATCAAGCCAGAGATAATATCGTTTGCCACTTGCTGCAGACCAAGACCTATACCAATCAGTAAAGGTGCCAGGAATACAAAAACTTCCGAACTTACTTTGAGCGATACAAGTGCGATTGTGACGAAGACTACGATGAGTATATACTTGGTTATTCGGGTGATAGCAAACTGACGACCCGTGTCTAACCTTCCTGATTTAACTGCCTTTCGGCTCAGCTTACTTACCCATTTATATGCAAACCAAATAACTGCTCCTGATAAAAGGATGTACAATACACTGTAAACAGTTACGATGGCATTATCACCAAATTCCCATATTTCACTGTTTAAAAATTTTCTCATTTTTCCTCAAAGTAGGATTTGTTATATACTAGTGCAAAGTAATCACTCCCCAGGTCTAAATAGCCGTATTCATAGCAAAAGAAATACTTCTTTTCAGCTTTGGTGGTGTAGGTGTTGGTGAAATACTCAAAACTAAAACCTAGCTTGGCAAGCTCTTTTAGAGTGACTTTTATGGACTTATCTTTTGGTGTGAGCTCCTCTAAAATATTTCTATTTTTTTTAATAATCCGGTTTACCTTTCTGATATAGTTATTAGAGGTGCTATTTTGAGTATTGTTATACTCATTGCGGCACTGGTTATCGCAGAATTTTTTATCAGCTCTACCTAATAGATCTTTACTGCAGTGCAAGCATGTCTTTAGCTCCATAGAGCAAAGGTATCTAAAATATAAGAGTAGTTTAAAACAAGTTGAGCTGGGTACTGGGTGCAGCTTGGTACGGTGATTTGCTGAGTGGTTTTGGTTTGTAGTTCAGATTAAATTTCTTCTTGGCAAGGCGTATTTGTTGGTGAATAGAATTAGCCAGAACTCCGGTTCCTTTCATTCGTTCACCAAAGTTACTATTACCAAGTTTACCGCCTTGTGACTCCGCTATGAGATTGAGCACACGTGTCGCCTTGAGCGGGAAAGTCTTTTGTATCCAGTCCTCAAAGAGGAGAGCAACAGCACCGTTCAGGCGTACCATCGTATGATTCAGACTAGTAGCTCCAGCCTTGGACACTGCCTCGCATATGGTAAATACTTCGTCACTATTGAGCCCAGGGATAATAGGGGCCATCATTACTTGTACTGGTATGTTGTTTTTAGATAAAAGTTCGATAGCTTGAAGTCTTCTCCTAGAGGAGGAGGTTCTAGGCTCCATAGCTCTAAGTAGCGATTCGTCTAATGTGGTGATACTTATATACACTTGCACGAGATTTTTTTCAGCAAGTTTCTTCAAGATATCTATATCTCTACATACCAAGGCATTTTTGGTGATAATGCCTACGGGTTGATTATGCTTGAGACATACTTCTAGAAGCTGCCGTGTGATGCCAAATTTCAGTTCTGCTGGTTGATAGCAATCTGTATTTCCGCTGAGCATGATGGGTTCGCCATTCCACGATCTGCTTTGTAGTTTTTTTTCTAGCAGGAGGGGAGCATCTTTTTTGATTAAAATATTTTTTTCGAACTCGGTGCCAGCACTATATCCCCAGTACTCATTAGTGATTCTAGCATAGCAGTATATAGATCCGTGTTCACATCCTTGATACGGATTCATGCTCCAGTCAGATGGTATGTCGGGACTGTCGACTTTATTTACAATGGTTTTGGGGTATATGTCGGTGTAGGTGGTTTCGTTACTGTTGGTTAGAAACTCAGAATCATAGTAGGATCTATCCCAGAAGTCTTCTACTGTGTTTATATTAAATCTACTAGGAGTGTTGAGCAGAGCTCCACGTCCTCTTACATTTTTGGGTATGGCAATATTATTATCCAAATCGTTGAGTACATTATAGGCTAAATAATTGGAAATAGCAGATTTATATGGATGGAGGGTTCCGAAGTCTTACTGTTTCATATATACAAAGTACAGTTCTATCTATTCGTTGCCATTAGCTGCTATTTTTCCTCTGCTCTTAAATGTGAAACTTGGAACGCCTACTTGTAAATTAGTCTGGGTTTTGAGCATTTCATAAGAACTTTAGTGTTGTTTACCTTGTTTGTCCCCGAATTTAAAGTGCATATTTTTAGTTATAACGTATAGAAAACTCTCATTTTTAAACTGTAATACAAATGAAATGGCATTCAGTGCCATTATGTTCTAGAGCATAAAGGAGTCTTCAGTAGGGACTATTATTTATGATATGATAAGGGGATTACCTCAAATGAGAGTTCTTACTAAGGAGCAGTAATTAGTCTCATTTTAAAAAAGTGTACTCTATTTTATTAAAATATTGAACTATATAAGAGGCGTTTAGTTGAGTTTTAATGTCAATAATAAGGAGTATGAAAAATATTTTAACGTACAGATTACCAACGTATTAAATATAAAATGTATTCTATATATTTATATATGACTAGCACTTTGTGATTCCAGTTATTTGGGCGGTGTAGGTACAAGGTGCCAATAAAAAAAATAATAAAGATTTTACCATTGCCAATTCAGAATAGCAGAATGTGTTTTGTGCAGATGGCACACGAAAAAGTAGAGTTGTAATTTTTATTAATCTTTAAAAGAATAGGATCATAGTTTTTGCTGCAATTTAAACTAATTAAAATAATGCTTAGGCACTTGGTTAGAAACCGAAAAATGATGTAGTTGACTTCTTATGAGTTTAGTAGTCCTTTTTATTATCAAAAGCAAGAACCTTAAAATTAGATGGGAACTAGTATCTCGGAACAAAATAAATAACTTAAAAATCAATATTTTATAATGAAAAAACAATTACAAAACAGGGTATTATTCGGATTCCTTTTACTCTCGCCAGCTATTGGGTTTGCTCAGACACTACAATTAGGAGCACTTTCTAGTTTTGAAGCGTATACGAGATCGGGAAACATCACAGGACCAGGAACTACAGGAACTTGTATAGGTGATGTAGGCACAAATAGTGGCACAAATAGTGGATTTGACACCTCGTATAACGGTGTCCAATATGCTAATGATACTTTGACTGCTCAAGCTGAAATAGATATGCTTAAGGTATATATTCATCTTAGCGTTATTCCTGTTGCTTATCCTAACACGCATACTCCTGCTTTTGGAGGAGGGGATACTCTGACCGCAGGCGTTTATTCTATAGACGGGGCAGGATCTCTAGCTGGATCTCTCACTCTCAATGGAGGAGGAGATAGTAATGCAGTATTTATAATTAAACTTGATGGAGCATTTGCTGTTGCTGCAAGTTCAACGATTACTTTAATTGGAGGTGCAAGAGCTTGTAATACTTTCTGGATTGCTGAAGGGGCTATCTCTGTTGGGTCAGGGAGTGTTATAAAAGGAAGTTTGTTTTCACACTTTGGAGTTGTTACCCTCGGGACAGGTTGTGATATAGAAGGAAGAATGTTTGCCTCAGATGTAATAACTTTTGGAGCGGGAAGTGATGTAATTATCCCTGCAGGTCCTATTACCGTTCCAGTAAAATTCCCAAGTAGCAGACCCCCTGCTACTGCCGTTAATGTGTTAGAAAGCATTGAAAATTTTGCCATGTTTACTAGCGTTGGTGCAGTGTCAAATACTGCTGCGTCTGGATTTATTGGGCATATTGGTTCGAACTTTGGTTCTGTAAGTGGTTTTGCTAGTTCTAGTCATATAGGGTCTTTTTATAATGCAGATTCTGTCACAGCACAAGCCGTAATAGATTTAGACTCTGCTTATATAAAGTTGATAGCAATACCAATAACGGATTCTACACATGCTTCAGTATTTGGGGGTGGTGATACTCTTAACGCAGGAGTTTACTATGTAAACGCAGCAGGATCTTTAGCGGGTACTCTTATTTTAGATGGCCAAAACGATTCCGATGCGGTATTTATATTTAGGTTTAATGGTGCCTTTGCAATAGCGGCACAAGCAAACGTAGTTTTGATTAATGGAGCGAGAGCGTGCAATGTTTTTTGGATTGCAGAAGGAGCTCTTTCTATGGGAGCATTTACTAATATGAAAGGAACAGCCCTTTCTCACAATGGAGCCTGTTCGATGGCAACAAACGGAAATTTTGAGGGAAGAATGCTTTCTACATCAGGAGCAGTTTCATTTAGCACAGGTGTTATTTTTTTAACTCCCCAGTACTTTCCTGCTTCTCCTCCTTTGCCAGTTACACTAGTAAGTTTTACAGCTAAAGTAGAAGGGGAGCAAGTAAAGCTTAATTGGGTTACTACTGCAGAAGTAAACAATGATTATTTTGATGTTGAACATTCTGTGGATGGAAGTAATTTTACTTCAATCAGCAGAGTAATAGGTGCTGGGAATAGCACAAAAACTTTAAACTATTCATTTGTGCACCAGAACTTATTAGATGGCATATCCTACTATCGTTTGAAACAAACAGATTACAATGGAAAAACAAGCTATTCTCATAAAGAAGCAGTAGAATTTAACAGTAAGAATAATCTAATTTTTGATATTTATCCGAATCCTTTTTCAGGCGAAACTACTTTTCGTACCAACAAAAACTTAAAAGATGCTAGTTTAGTGGTGTACGATACACAAAAGCTAGTTAAGCAGATAGAAAACATTTCTGGACAGACATTTACATTTCAACGTGATAATCTACGAAGCGGTCTGTATTGGATTAAATTGGTGCAAGACGGGGAAGTAATTGCGATTAAGAAAATAGTGATTACCGACTAAAAATCCTTAGACCGTAATGCGTTTGTTCAAAACTGAGCAGAAAACTCCAGCTATTTTAGTTGGAGTTTTTATTACACCCTGTACCTCTTAATCTAGGGGTTGCATTTATGACTTGAATTTAAAAAATATCACATCAAATCAGACTTTTAGCATTAGGAACTCATAACCCTATCCGCTACTACAGACTTCCATCGCAGGTGCAGTAAATACCTGCTAGATTCCTCAGATAGAGTACTTCAATACAGTAGGGATCATTGCCAAGCGATACCGAAAGAAGTTTATGCTTAGGTGTAGTATGTTGGAAGCCATTAAACCGGTGAAAATGTGGTATAAGAAAGAGTTAAAACACTTTTTTAAAGTAAAATTCATAAGGAAACACAAAAGAACTAGATCGGGTTATCGTAGAAAAATTAGTGTCAGATCTAGGGCAAGAGGTCACTAAACTTACATTAAAAACGTATAAATTGCCTTTAGCTTCTGCGTCCGTGATAGATATACTGATGGCAAATGGGAAGCGGTATTCCAAAGAATGCAATGGTCCCTAAGTAAATCTGTCTAGATTCTCGGGATACGTTGCCCGGCCTGAGTAATCGATGTATAGACCTTTAATGGAGCAGTATTCAATCCCGTTTTCGGAAAAGATTGTCTAAATTAGAGAGCTTTTTAGGCAAAATTAGAGGTCGTAAAACGCTATCTTATTTTGCCTGACATTCTTTGTTAAGTTTGTAACTAGCCTATTGGCAGTAGATTATGCCAAAAATGGGGCTTATATTTTTGGTTTAGGCAGTGGTTTTATTGTTATGTATTTCTGTAATGTGCGAACAGGTTATCCACATCAAAAATTAAAATTGACTAGGATTGCACCGAATTAAGAAAAACTACTCACGCATTCGTTTAATACTTGGGAGAGTTAGGTCTTAGTTACCGAAGCAAAAAAATAACCCAATCAAAAAACCAATTCAATGAAAAAACAATTACGGAACGCAGTTTTATTTATTCTACTGTCATTTTCACCAACTCTTGTACTTAGTCAATCACTTCAATTGGGAACACTTTCTTCTTTTGGAGCTTATACAGGAGCGGGAGCCATTACGGGTCCCGGAACCACTGGCACCTGTTCAGCCGATGTTGGCACATATGACGGAATAATAAGCGGATTTGATACATCATACTCTGGTACACAACACAACACTAGTGCTTTAACCATTCAAGCTAGAATAGATTTACTTAAGGTGTACATTCATCTTAGTGATATTTTTGTTACGTATCCTAATACTCATGCCCCGGCTTTTGGGGGTGGAGATACTATTACCCCAGGGGTTTATTCCATAGCTGGTGCTGGATCTATAGGAGGAGCTCTTACTCTTAATGGGGGAGGAGATGCTAATGCAGTATTCATAATTAAATTTGAAGGAGCATTTACAGTAGGGGTAAATGCTACGATTAGTTTAATTGGTGGGACACGAGCTGCTAATGTGTACTGGATTGCTGAAGGTGCCATTTCTGTAGGGTCAGGTAGTGTTATAAAAGGAACTTTGATTGCACATCCGGGTGCTGTTAGCCTTGGTACAGGGTGTGATATAGAAGGAAGATTACTTGCCACAGAAGGAGCAATAACTTTTGGAGCAGGTACGGATGCAATTCCATCTGGTAATCCTATCACGATTCCAACAAAATGTTTAGAAGATTGTAATCCTGCTCCAGCTGTGGATGTTTTAGGAACAATTTCATCTTTCGGACTTTTTAGTAGTGATGGTGCTGTGGCCAATACGGCAACCTCTGGAATGGTTGGTCATATAGGTACTAATTTTGGTGCGATAAGCGGCTTTGGTACATCTACTCATGTGGGATCTTTTTATACTGCAGATGCTACTACAGCACAAGCCAAAATAGATTTAGATTCTGCATATATTAAGTTAATTGCAATACAAAAAACAGATTCTTCTCATGCTGCGGCGTTTGGTAGTGGAGAGACTCTTACAGCGGGGGTCTACTATATAGCAGGAGCAGGATCTTTAGCAGGTACCATCACTTTAGATGCCCAAAATAATTCTAGTGCAGTATTTATTTTTAGGTTTAACGGGGCGTTTTCAGTAGCGGCACAATCAAAAGTAATTTTCATTAACGGTACACAGCGTTGTAATGTTTTTTGGATTTCTGAGGGTGCTACTAGTATGGGTACTTTTGTTTTCATGAAAGGAACGGTTCTTGCTCACGGAGGAGCCTGCACTATGGGAGCAAGTGGTAATGTAGAGGGAAGAATGCTATCTACAGCTGGAGCGATTGGATTTAGTACAGGAGTAGTGTATAGAAATACACTTTGCTTTTCTCCTCCAGTACCTATTACGTTATTGAGTTTTACCGCTAAAGTAGAACAAAAGCATGTACAGCTTAATTGGGTCACCGCCTCCGAAATAAACAATGATTATTTTAACGTAGAGCATTCTATAGATGGAATTAACTTTACTTCAATCAGCAAAATAAAAGGTGCGGGGAATAGTACACGAAATTTAGACTATTCATCTGTTCACTATGCTCCATTAGAAGGGGTATCATACTATAGATTAAAGCAAACGGATTATGATGGGAAAATCAGCTATTCTAAAAAAGTAGCAGTAGAATTTAATAATAAGGATGTTGTTCTTGATATTTATCCTAATCCATTTTCAGGTAAAACTACTTTCCAGACTAGTGAAGTATTAAAAAATGCTAGTGTATTAGTTTATGACTCACACAAGATGGTGAAACAGATAGAGAATATATCTGGGCAGACATTTACATTTCAAAGTGAGGACTTACGAAGTGGACTATACTGGATTAAATTAATACAAGACGGGGAAGTAATTGCGATTAAGAAAGCAATAATTATCGACTAAAAATATAAACTTGAGAGAGGCATTTTGCCTTAAGCGAGTGAGAAACTCCGACTATAATTTATAGTCGGAGTTTTTTTTACCAGAAAACTGGCTGGTTAGGCAGATATTCTGCTTTTATCTTCTACTTGGACGATGGATATGCGGACGACAAGGGTAAGACTACCCTCTCAAATCCCGCCAAAAGTCTTTAAATCCGTCAAAAGAAAACATCTTCTTGAACTCTTGCCACATGCTAGATTTAGCTGGAGGCGTTGATGCTAGTTTTGGATAATCGTCTGGGTCGCGTGAGTCTATGGTTTTTACACCCATAAGATCGTCACTGTACTTGAAACGTTCTCTTGCTCTAGCCGTGAATCCAAGTTTCTGCTCTGCTAGTCCTAGATTATTGAGCGTGATAGCATCTTCTGGATCTAGGTCCAAGGCTTTTGTGTAGTCTTCTACACTTCCTTCGGTATCTCCTGTTTTGTCGCGTATGTAGGCACGGCAGCTGTAGAAGTAGGCATTGGTCGGTTCCATTTCTATGGCCTCATTGAAATCTTGAATTGCGTGTTTAAATCTCAAATTAAACTTACACACTCCACGTTCTACGAAGTATTCAGCGGCATCGGGATATTTGGCTATCAGCGTTGTCCATACATTCATGGCTTCTTCCCACAGCTTGCTTTTTTGATATGCGAATGCCAATATAGGACGAGGTTCGCCCTTTTTTAGCTTCTTGATTACAGCGGCATAGTCTCCTTGGTCAAATAGTGCTTGAACATCCATACTAGTTAAACAGATAAGGTGTGAAAATGATTACAGCTATTATTACTGCATAAAAAGAAGTTAGCAGAACAAATCCGGCGGACATGTCTTTGATAATTTTAATCTCTGGGTCTTGCTCAGTAGTGATTTTATTGCATAGCTTTTCTATGACAGAGTTTATCATTTCGGCTACTATAACTAGAGTAATGGCAGATGCCACCCAGAGCCATTCGGAAGCTTTTATGCCTAGATATGCTCCTAATACACATACAGCAATAGTGGCAGCCAGATGCGACTTTGCATTTCGCTCCGTTTTTATAAAAGAAGCAATTCCGGTAAAGGCATATCCGAAAGCATTGATGTAGGGCTTTAGAATGGGCACAAAAGTAGTGATTATAGGATTGTGA
>JBDNFQ010000143.1:0-11520 GCA_041689715.1 Bacteroidia bacterium | reverse complement strand
CTTTTTTAAGTGATTTTGGGGCAGATTCCCATTACCTAGCATCTTTTCGAGGTGCTATATATCAGGCTGATATCAAATTACCATTTGTAGAGATTACGAGTAGAATAGAGCCCTTTGATATAGTAGAGGCGGCTTACCTTAGTACTATGGTGTACAAGGATTTTGCATCTGGGAGTATTCATATATTAGCCACTAATGTAGTAGCTACATCATTTGATGGGCATTTAGCTGCTGAGTATAATGGTCACTATTTTTTAGCTCCTGACAATGGTATTTTAAGCTTGATTTTTGGTGAAGAGTTTACGGACTATTATCTTATTCCTACTGAAAGCTACGAACAGAAGATACAAAATGTATATCTGCCACTTATCAAACAGCTAGAGCAAGGCAAAAAATTACACGAGATTGCCGCTAAAGCGAAGTTTATAAATACCAAAATTCGCATAGTGCCCGTTAGAGACAATGAAGAGTTTAGGGGTACTATATTATTTGTTGACCATTTTGGTAATGCATATACCAATATTCACAAATCAGAATTTGACCAATTTGCTGGGGAGGGTAAATTTAAAATAAATCTGAGCAGACATAGCAGTGTTTCTGTGGTTTCCGATAATTTTTCTGATGTCCGAGAGGGTGATCCACTTTGTTACTTTTCGGATCACGGATATTTAGTAGTGGCTATCAAAAAGAGTAGTGCAGAAAGACTGTTAAACCTTCGTAAGTATAAAACCCTAGTAATACAGAAATAATGATATTAAGACTAGTGAAAATGAAGTTTAAGCAAGGAGAATTGGCCAATTTTATAGCCTTTTTTGATACTATAAAAGAGACCATAGAAGCTATGCCGGGTATTATTAGTGTAAAGTTATACCAAGACGAGGAAGATCAATGCATTTTTTTCACCCAAAGTATATGGCTGAATACTAGTAGTCTAGACGCTTATCGTTCTTCCGATTTTTTTAAAAAAATCTGGCCAAAGACTAAATTAATGTTCGATGCGAAGCCTGTGGCTTGGAGTTTGAAACTAAAGTAAATATAATTGTAACATAAATGAAGTTAGTATATAAATTGATATGTCTGTCTCTGCTACTGTGCTTAGCAGGATTATCTTATGGCCAAATATATAAGATGGAGGAGGCTGTAGAAGAAAGCAATTTTAAGAGACTAGAGAAAGTCTGTTTAAGTGCTCTCGAAGAAAAAGAGTTTTCCAAAATGCCTGAAGTATACTACTATCTAGCACAAGCTTATGTAGAGCTTTCTAAGGATCCTATCTACTTCGAAAAAAACGAAGATGCAGTAAAATTGGCAACCAAATACATGCTTAAAGGAATGCGTAAAGATGAGGGCTATAAAGAGTTGAACAGTAATTTTTCTGATGTTAAAGAAGCTGTAATGAAGCGTCAGACCGAGGAAGCTATGGCACAATATAACATTAATAAAAAATCTAAAGCTGCCCAGTACTTCAATATAGTAAATCAAATAGATAGCACCAATAGATTTGCGTATTACATGACAGGCAAGAGTTACATAGAGTCATTAGATACTGCTTTGGGTGAATTGATATATACGAACATAATACAGTGGTATAATGAGGATTTAGCAAGTAATAGAACAGACGCAGAGCAAGAAGTAGATCCTCACGTCTTTTATATAGATAAATATTGGAGACAGGCAAAGTATGATAGTGCCAAGCTGCTGATAAGTAATGGGAGGCAGTTGTTTGGCAATAATGCAAGACTTAATTTTTACCAAAAAATGGTAACATTAGATCAAATAAAAAATATGCCACCAAGCCAACTTATGTTAGATTATGTTCAAGAGGTTCTAGTGAATGACCCTACAGATGACGAGTTGCTGCACAAGGAAAATTCTATTTTCATATACCTTATCAAAAATAAAGTAGTAGCTAATAACTGGGTAGAGGCAGATACTTTAATTAATACCTTCGTAAGGCAAAAGGTGGAGAAGTCTAGCCTTAAGGAAGCTCAGAAAATTAAAGAAACGGATGTTTTTGTAGAGAAAAAAGCGGAAACTGTACTTTGGAAACTAGCCGAGTATTATCAAACATATGGACACTTAGAAAGTGCCACAGTTGTACTAAATAAATATATAGAAAGTACAGCTAAGAGTGACTCTTCTGCTGACATAGCGAATAGATGGAACGTAATTACTAAATATACTTTTGAGACAAAGAGTCTAGCTTTTGCAGGATTTGTATTACAACAGGCCATAGCTAAGTATCCCAAGAATAAGGATCTTCAAATTACACGGGCCAAAATAATAGAGGAGAAAGAAGTAGTAAGAACAAATGTAGATGAGCAAGGAGCCCTCTATCTGCTAATCCAAGATCAATATGTTGTAAATAAAAATGAGGACAATCTAAAGAAACTACTTTCTATCAATGATAAGTACCTTGGGTTATTAGCTGGAGCAAATCGTTTTAGTACGGCCAGGGATGTAATGGGAGAACAAATGAGGCTGGACCCTACCAAAGATCATACTGAGAGACTACTCTATATGGCGAGAGAAGATTTTTATCAAAACTATTATCTCACCAGAACTAGAGGGAAAGATATAGATGGCAATGAGATGAAAACATGGACTTGGGAAGGCTCTAAGAGTGGTTGCGATGCCGGTGTGATAGATATAGAAATCCAAGAGAAAGTAGCGAATAGAATCAATTATTTTAGAAGAAATGCTGGGGTGCCAGAGGTTCTTCTTGATGCTGCTACAAATGAGTATTGTCAAGCTGCCGCACTCATGATGACCGCAAATAATATGCTAGAACATGATCCTCCGAAAACTTGGAGATGCTGGAGTAGTGAAGGTGCATATGCAGCTAAACATTCACTTTTGATAAAAGATGCAAATACATCACTAGCAGTTACCTACGCAATGGATGATAAAAATCCTAGTGCAGGTAACAGAAGATGGTTACTGTATCCGAATGGTAAAGTATATGGGCATGGAAGTACAGATAACATGGCAGTGATATGGGCCTTAGATGATAGCGGAAGTGAAGATACAGCAAGGTATAAAGAGAATGCTGTTACTTGGCCACCAAAAGGGTATGTGCCGCAGCTTATGCTTTTTAGTAACTGGACATTCTCACTATATCAAGATTTGATTAACGCTGAAGTAGAGGTAAAACAAGATGGAAAGACTATAGAAGTGAAAGTAGAGAAGTTTGTAAGAGGGTATGGGGCTCCTACTCTTGTATTTACTCCTGCAGTCAACAAAACTGCTTTGCCAGATAAAAGCATCTTTGACGTGACAGTTACTTTGTCAAATGGAAGTAAATATTCTTATAAAATCAATACGTTTAGCTACAATCCGGCTAGGTAGATAGCTCTTTATATGTAACTTTTTGTGTATCTTGCACTTCTGTATAAAACAGGCGTTGCATTTGTCCTTAAAGAGATATATATCGTTTTTATTCCTAGTAGTAGCCTATCAGAGTTCTATTGGGCAAATTGGGTTTATAGAAAACAAGGGACAATATGATGAAGCTATCCACTATCAAGCAGAGTTTAACACGCACACTATCTATTTAGATAAGGAAGGGTTTTCGGTACTGCTTCACGATGAGGAAAAGTGGAGTGAGATGGTATCCGACTTTCACGATGACAAACTCCATAAATACGATAGCCATTCTAGTACAGAGGCCTTATCTTTAGCTTATCAGCATATTAAGTATGAATTTGTAGGAGCAAACTTAAGCTTACATACTGGAACTGAAACAACATCTGAATACTATAATTTTTTCATAGGGAATGATAAGTCAAAATGGGCTGGGGGTGTGAAAAAACATACAAAGGTTCTGTTTACCAATATATATCCGAACATAGATTTAGAGTTTGAAACTATAGATGAAAGGTTTAAATACAATTTCATTCTAAAACCAGGTGCTGACATTAGAGATATATTAGTAAGTATAAAGGGAGCTGATGACATACGTGTAACAGACGATAGAGTA
This sequence comes from Bacteroidia bacterium, assembly GCA_041689715.1. Classification (GTDB taxonomy): domain Bacteria; phylum Bacteroidota; class Bacteroidia; order NS11-12g; family UBA9320; genus UBA9320. The sequence continues at coordinate 7,544 of JBDNFQ010000143.1, read as the reverse complement.
TTTGTAAATACGAGATTTGGTGAGTATAGTGAAGTGATGCCTATTTCCTATGAGGAAGAAGGCGGAGTTAATACTCAAATAAAAATGAAGTATGTGAAGAGAGGAGAGTATATCGGTTTTGAGACTCCTTTTTTCAAGAATAAGGTTAAAACAGTAATAGATCCTGAGGTCATATTTGCTACATACTCAGGAAGTTCAGTAGATAATTTCGGTTTCACAGCTACTTTTGATGATGATGGCAACCTGTATGCCGGCGGGATAGCAACAAGCCCATCCAGATTTAGCAGCGGAAGATATCCTGCCACTCCAGGAGCTTTTCAGGTAACCTACGGAGGTGGTACTGGCAATAATCTTACTAGTTTACCGTGCGATATCTCCATTAGTAAATACACGAGCCTTGGTAATCAATTAATTTACGCTACCTACTTAGGTGGTGAGACAAATGAATTCCCTCATAGTCTTATTGTAGACAGTGAGGGGCAGCTTATAGTTTTTGGGACTAGCTCATCTACTAATTACCCGACGACAACGGGTGCAATACAGGGAGCCAAAAAGGAAAGCTTAGATATGTTTCAAAAGAACGCGTATGATTTAGTTCTTACAAAGTTCAATAGCACAGGTACGGGCTTAGTTGGCTCTACTTACATAGGAGGTACAGAGGATGATGGTTTGAATAGTAATAATAATACGAGCTATTTTTATGCGGATGATTTTAGAGGAGAAATTAATTTAGATCAGGATGATAACATTTATGTAGCCTCGGTTACCGTGTCTAATAATTTTCCCATACGAAATGGCTTTCAAAATATCAATGCAGGAAATCAAGACGGAGTCGTCTTTAGCACAAACAGTACTCTTACAAACTTAAGATGGAGCTCATACTTAGGCGGTGCAGGAGACGATGCAGCCTACAGTATCGATATTGCAAAAAATGGAGAAGTGGTAGTAGCTGGGGGTACATCAAGTAAGTTTTTACCTCAATCAAGTGGAGGATTTAGAGACTCTACTTATGGAGGAGTAGATGGTTTTGTCAGTAAAATAACCGGGAATGGGGCTTCTGTAATCCAATCTACTTTTTTTGGAACTCCCAGTTATGACCAGATACTTTTTGCTGAGCTAGATATTGAGGATAATATATATGTGGTAGGACACTCTCGTGGAGACTTACCTGTAAAAGGTAGTGTATATAGAAACTTAGGAGGTAAGCAGTTTATCTCTAAACTTTCTAATGATTTAAAGACTTTAGAGCTTAGCACAGTATATGGTAGTGGAGGTAGTGAACCTGATATTACGATCAACGCATTTTTGGTGGATGAATGCGGAAAGGTATATGCAAGTGGCTGGGGTAGTGACGATGTGAGTGCAGGTGCTTGGAGATTGGGGGATATGCCGCTTACCGAAAATGCATTTCAAAGTACGACAGACGGCAAAGACTTTCACCTTATTGTATTTACAGAAAACTTAGCTGAACTCGACTTTGCCACGTACTTTGGCGGTAACGTGACAGGAGATCACGTAGACGGCGGTACTAGTAGATTTGATAAACGAGGCATAGTATACCAAAGCGTATGCAGTAGTTGCCCTAGTGAAATCTCGCCTGCTACTAGAGTAAGTGATTTTCCTACTACTCCTGGTGCTTTTTCTGAAAACAATCCTAGTCCTAGATGTAGTAATGCTTCTTTTAAACTGGCAATGGTGAGCCATAATGAGAAGCCTGAATTAGAAGAAGTAGTGTTTAATACAAGGGTAGCAGACACTATAAAAGTCACTGTTTTTGACTCGTTTGAGTTCACTTACAAAATCAGAGATCCCGAGCTAGATTCACTTTACGTATCTTTTGATATTCCAGAAAATCTTAAATTGGATTTAACAGAGTACCAAGAAGAGTATGCAGGAATAGGAGAAATAGAGGCCTATTTTAAGATGCTTTTTACATGTAAAAATGCAGGAGATACTTTCGAAATAGAGGTGTATGCTAGGGATGTAGGGTGTCCTGTTTTTAACGATAATACAGCCACCATTACTATTATAGTAAGTGAACCAGATAAACTGCCACCTCCCGAAGTTTTTTGTCTCTTCTTTTCGCAGGAAGATTACCTTAAGATGGAATGGTTAGCTACACCAGCATCAGACTATTTCTATAGAATGATGCTGTACAAGATAAGTCCTAATGGTTTGGTGTCTGTTTTAGATACATTTTATACGCAAGACGCCGGTATATACTTAGATAAAGATGTTATAAATCCAAGAGTGCGGGATTATACCTACTATTTGATAGTGGAAGATATTTGCAATTTTCTAGGGGATCCGTCCTATTTACTCAGCAGTATAAAAGAAAGTGAGGTGCCTGTGGAGTCTACGTATTTAGTCACTACCACAGTTGTAAGTGACTCTGTTCAGGTTGTATTCTTAAAATCAAATGAGCCAGACTTTGGGTTTTACGAAGTGTATAAAAGTATTCGAGGCAAGTCTAATTGGGAGTATATAGCGTCCATCTCAGATATAGACGATACTTCTTATTTGGATGGTAATGTAGATGTAAATACTACTTCTTACTGCTATAGGATAAAGGTGGTAGACGACTGTGGTCACAATAGTGCGTATAGTAATATAGGTTGTTCTATTGTGATAAGAGGGTTGCCGATAAACGAGAAAGGCGTAACTCCTCGTTTTAAGTTTGACCTATGGTGGGACGATTACGTTACTTGGAATGGAGGTGTAAGAGAATATGAACTTATCCGATCTGTAGATACTGGAACTCTAAGACCTATTGTGCGACTCAATAATCCTATTTTAGAGTACAGAGATATAGATTTAGATTATAACTGGGGAGGATATTGGTATAGTGTAGTTGCCTATGAGGACTATGGAAGCTACAGTGCTAAAAGTCGTAGTAACGATATTTACCTTATTCAGCCTCCGCTTGTCTTTGTACCCAATGCAGTGACAGCAAATGGAGATAATCTCAACGACTCGTTTGGCTGGACAGATGTGTTTGTACGTGAGTTTGAGATGAAGGTTTACAATAGATGGGGGGAGAAGGTCTTGGAGACTAACGATAAAAATAAAAGGTGGTCTAGTAAGTATATGAACGACGAAATAAAATATAGTAACGTCTATTTTTGGATTGTAACATACAAAGGATGGGACAATATCTACCATACCGACAAGGGTACTGTCACATTCTTAAAATAGCCTATTGGTAGGTGAACTTGCTTCGTTCTTCGGTATTGTCAATTTTCATTTTTATTAAGGCATTGTTGTAATCTTTTACTGTTTGAGCCTTTAGTAAATACAAGTTTTGGTAGGTATGTGTTCCAGAGCTTTTAATCCAGTTCCAACATACAGTATTCGGCACAGTATATTGCGATACTATTTCATGATTAGGCCATGTTTTATTACTTATCAGATATAGATTTTGGTAGGTACTAAAATCAAAGCGATACGGCAAAGTGTTAAATAAGAAAAAATCAAGATTCTCATCAGGAACAGCGGCATAGTATGCTATTTCATGACCGCTAATAATGGAGGGGTTTTTATCAATATTACTATTCAGCCAAGCTAAGAATTTTTCTGGGCTTCGCTCTGTTCTTTGTACAGTGGCCATTAATTGTCTACTGGATACGTCTATACAACTAAGACCAAATACAAGTAAAACTACCAATGTAAAGGCAATTTTTTGCTCAGGAAGTTTAATACCAGAGAGTAATGGTAAAACAGCAAATAAACTAAGAAAGACGAGCACGCTATCATACCTGTGCATTGGCCCAAGAATAGTAAACCAAACCACGTGTGTAAGCAATAATGCTATTACAGCAGGGTTAAATGCCCTCTTCACTACTTTGTAAACAGAGTAGCCCAAAGCAAAGTATATTAGCAAGGGAAGATATGGCTGAGTGATGTAGTACGGCCAAAATCTTCTTATGAAATGATTGTAGAATCGCGTAGCGATGCCACCAAAACTAGTATGTCGCTCTGCTTGATTTACAAACTGAGAGTAAAGTAATTCTATGTCGAAATGAATAAAGAATAAGAAGAAAACTAAGATGGAAATGGGTATTAACCATAGCATATTCGGCTTGGCGAAACGCATTATTGGATGTATTTCAGTACTATTTTGGATGTAAAAGCAGGCGAATAAAAATACTCCTGCAGCAGGCCATACATAGGGATGTAGCACTATCATCAGAGATGAGGCTAGGGCCACTATAGGTACCTGTCTAGTCGAAAACCCATATACGGAAATGCTCAACAGTAAAAATGTAATAGGCTCTACACGTAGACCTCTGGTGGTTTCGAATAAGGATTTTTCGTTTAATATTAAAAGGACTAGTAGTAGAGAAACCAGAGTGCTCACTTGGTTTTCTTTGAGTGCTTTATATAGGAATAATGCACCTGAAAGTAAATATATTGCGTAGGGTAATCTAACTGTATAAATAGAAAAGCCTAGAATATGTTGAGTGAGTATATGCAGCCATCCTTGTAGAGGTAAGTAAGCTAAAAATTGTTTTTCTACTCCTTCTTGCGGCCATATTTTAGAAGTATATCCATTGCCTTGCAAGTAATTAATGGCGGGCTCTAAGCCATATATTTCATCTATCCAAGCTAGTGGCATAAGATGTAAATTAAAAAAAAGAAAGAATATGTAGACAAGTAAATAAACTACTAGACCTATCTGTAAGTATTGATATAGCCTAGTTAGTAGCAAGAGATTTAATTACGCCACGAGCCCAAGAAAGAGCTAAGCGTGCTTGTTCGTCTTTGGACATAGCAGAGTTGTCTAAGGTGATAGCATCTTCTGCCTTAGCAAGTGGGCTAGCCTCTCGTGTACTATCTATATGATCTCGTTCTCGAATATTATGTAATACCTCCTGGTAGTTTACATGAATTCCTTTTTTATATAGTTCCTCATATCTTCGTTTTGCACGTATTTCAGAACTGGCTGTCATAAATATTTTGAGTTCTGCCTCTGGGAAAACCACAGTTCCAATGTCACGACCATCCATCACTACACCTTTATCTCTACCTATAGTTTGCTGGTGTGCCACTAGAAATGTGCGAATTTCTTGCACAGCACTTACCGGGCTAACCTTGCTAGCTACTTCCATAGATCTAATCTCATTTTCTACGTTTTCGCCATTGAGATAGGTTTCGTAGTAGCGTCTTTCTGGGTCAAAATGGAAAGTGATTTTAATATTTCCCAAGAGTGCAGGATCTTCTATCACTTCTTGTATCGAGATGCTTTCTCTCATCAGATATAAAGTCACAGCTCTATACATAGCACCACTATCTATGAATATATAGTCCAGATCCTTGGCTAGGTTCTTAGCCAACGTGCCCTTGCCGCAGCTTGAGTGCCCATCTATTGCTATGATGATTTTGGTGCTCACCGTTGGTCAAACTTAAAGCAAATTTTTGATTTTGAAAGAGGATTGATTAATATCTTGAAGAATGAGCCTTTTACTGATTATTTTTAGCTTAAAAATCTGGGGTACCAATGCTTTTTAAGCTGGCTTTTGGCTTAGTTTTTTTAAACCCACTTAAATCTCTGCTTACCGAAAAGTAATTGGATGCTATGCCAGGAAAGTATCCAGCACTGCCGTAGCTTATTTTTAGTTTTTTAACTCCTATGGCAAGCCCCCAGCTAAATCCTGTAAGAGCCCTTCTGTTTTCTGGCCCCAGTTCTGCTCTTCGTTGGTGGTTATATCCAGTAATTATTTGAAAATTATCATTAAAAACTAGTTCCGTATTGAAAATAACGTGCCGCATTGCTTTCTCAGCAAAGGGCAGTTCTTGATTCCTTATCGTGCCTGTTTCTAGGTCTATCTCTTTATTACGAGCATTTACATTCACATAGGAATTATTCCATCTATGCAGATTATGCAAAGTAAGACTAAAGCGAAGTGGGTTGTGAGCTAGTTTCTTGCTTATACTTGCTTGTACGTCAAAGGGAAGAGGCTCTCTTGGGCTATTGTCATCATATCTTATAAATTGATATCCCATGTTTTTTATAAGTAAGCCAGCAGTAAGTAGATCATCCTCGTCATTGTATACGGCTCCTAAATCTATAGCTCCTGCCGTACTTACATAAGCTTCGTATACAGAATAGAGGAACTTCCCATTTACCCCGAGCGTAATTCTATCTGTATATTGTTTGCTGTATCCTACTTGAAAATTGTAATCTGCAGCAGTAAACTCGCCTAAAATATCTCCAGCATTACTGGTTCTAATAAATGTACCGTAGTCATAATATCCTATGCTAAATAGGAATGAACTACTGCTGTCCCAAGATCTACTATAGCTGCCAAAGCCGTAGTTGAGATCTGCCACCTGATTGGCATAAGAAAGCGATACTGTATTGTTCATACCTTGATTAATTAATGCTGGATTTTGGAAGCCAGCAGAAGGATCGTCATCTGTGTTTGTGATACTCACGCCACCTAGTGCAGTGTGTCGGGCACTATTTTCTATAAGAGCAAAAGTAAAAGCACTCGTGCCGCCTACCTGTGCGAAAGCACTAAAGTGTAGGCATAGAAGAAAAATAATCGGCAATTTTCTCATACAGGTATCTAACGGACAAAGTTAGAAATTATTGGTGGAGACTGTGTTTTTATTTAGGTCATAGTTTTGACTTAATATTCTATATAATTAAAAAGCATCTTAATTTGGCCAAGATATTTCAGTTTTATTTACTTCAAGCTCTTTGGCTTATGCAAGTAAAGTTGACCATAACTTTACTACTCGTCTTCTTCGTTATTTATAATGTGGTGTCTTGGCTACCTAGCTTTATCAGTAAGCTATTTACCAAAGTGAACTAAGGTGACTATTTAGTTACATCACTCAGAATTTTACCATCCTCCACAGTTATCACTCGCTTAGCTCGGTCTATTACTCGCTGATCGTGCGTGCTAAATACAAAAGTGATATTTTCTTCTTCGTTTAGCTTTAGCATAATATCAAGAAGATTAGCAGTAGACTTACTATCTAAGTTGGCCGTAGGCTCATCTGCTAGCACAAAGTCTGGCTTGCTGGCTAGTGCACGAGCTACTGCCACACGCTGCTGCTGACCGCCACTCATTTCATTGGGCTTTTTGTTTATTTGGTCTTCTAGGCCTACTGCTTTTAGTAGTTTAGTAGTCCGTTCGTTTCGCTCTGCTTCATCCCTTTTTTGTAGTAGCATCAGAAACTCTACATTTTCCTTAGCAGTGAGTACAGGGATAAGATTATAGCTTTGGAATACGAATCCAATGTGATTTAGTCTAAAGTCAATAAGTTCATTTTCTGATAGTTTGGCTATATCTATAGCACTTATAGATACGCTACCTTGGGTAGGAGTATCTAGTCCTCCTATCACATTGAGCAAGGTAGTTTTGCCATTGCCACTAGGACCTACTATAGCAGTGAATTCGCCTTCTTTTATTTCTACATCTACTCCTCTGAGTGCATGAACTTGCACTTTACCATCATCATAGGTTTTATGTATATCGGTTACTTTTATCATTTTGTTTTAGAAGTTAGAAAGTAGTTTACTTTGTGAGTCTGAG
>JBDNFQ010000142.1:0-25017 GCA_041689715.1 Bacteroidia bacterium | reverse complement strand
CCATACTCTGCTTTATTATTAGCATTATAATACTTAGTGATTAGCTCAAATCTATAGGTGTTTTCAAGAACTAAAGCTAGTTTAGGTTCTACCTCATAGTATTGGTACTGGTAGCTCCTATCTGCAAAAAATTGACTCAAATACAGTCTATCTCCCTGCACCAAGCGTGTATCTAAAGTTAGTTTTCTTCCTATGTTTATACGTGTATTCAGTATATTGTCTTGTATAGATCTGCTATCAAATCCATTGGTAAGTAGCACTTTAGAGTTGTTATTGATATAGGTGTAGTCTATTCCGTATTTCGGGTTTCCTCTATTGTAAAATAGGGTGCTTCTAAAGCTTTTCGAATTACTAATGAGATTAGTATCTGTTAAGTTTTGCTGTATAGGATTAAGGAACTGACCTATGGAAGTGGGGAGTATCTTCTTGTCCAAGATAAGTGTAGTTAAACTATTAAACCTAGCCCATACAGCCTTCTTACTCGATTTTTGAGTATAAAAAACAGCAGGATTCAACTCAATAGTCTGACTTATTTTATTGCTATTGGTAGTAATGAAACCAGCTACAGGTGTGAAAATTTTTATATAATCGGCTCTTGCTCTATCTAAATCAGATGCTATTTCAAACTCATTGAGCGTTTTAATATTATTGGTATCGTAGTCATTCCATATATACACACCATTACCCGCTTGCACCTGTAGATACTGGAACTCTCGCCTCTGCTCCTGCCCTGTACCTACTTGGTAGAATGTGCGTGAGCGTATAAATCTCTTCCAAAAATGAAAATCTAGCTCAATCCTACTTTGCAAGGTCTGCTCTACGGGCTTAGAACTCAGTGTGGTATCTTTTATTTGTAACTGACGATAAATAGTATTGAAATCTACTCGTTGACTTTTTTTAGATATAAAAGAACTTTGTAGATTAATATCTCTACCAATAGTAGCGGTGGCTAGCTCATTATTTTGCGGTCTATCGTCTGTCCTCTGAGTGGCATTTAGATTATACTTAAGTCGGCTAGTATCGCTATTCCTGATGAACACGGAATAGCTTCGATAGCTATAACTCTGCAACTGCAAGGTGTCCTTTTTAAATGCACTTTTTTCATCTGCAAAACCTAAACCACCTACTAATCTCCAGATTGGTCTACTAAGTGCTGCCGTTGCACTATGAAATGTATTACTCACTTCACTTGTATCGCTTAAGGCTGTAGCAGAGTTGAGTAGCTCTAGAGAAGACACAAGACTTAGCTTTTTCCAAATGGCACCTAGATTAGTTAAGTTAGAAAACCCAGTGAAGCTGCTCGGTCTATAGAAAACTGAAGTATTGTTGTTTATGTATTTGCCAGGTGATTTAGCTAGCCCAAAAGTAGCGTTGGCTATATGCTCATACTGCGGTATAAACTGAGCGAGAGCAGTTGGATTAGTCAGCACCTTGTTCCACTTTCTATCAAACTCAACATTTCTGTATCTTTCTACATAGTTGTATTTATCACTTACTAATTCGTAGTTGAGGTTAGAAGTCCATTGCCAAGAAGAGTCTTTTAGTCTTTTATTGGTAGTTTGAAATAACTTAAGCCCAAAGCCCTGATTATCTGAGTCATCCAGAGAAGATAATGTGTTTTTATCTAAGCTGCTTATGGCGTATTCTATGCCTGTTTTGCGGCCTTCAGCTTCTATTACCACACCTAGATTGAGTGTGTTGAGCCGCTGTGGTGCTATCAGCACTTCTATAGGGGCATAGTCTGCAGCATTAGGACCTAGGTACTCGAAAACCTTACCATTGGCTGCAGACTGTGCTTGTCGGTAACTACCATTACCAAAACCAACATTACTAAAAATCACTTCGTAAAATTGAGCTATAGTATCTGCGTTTGCTGCATAGGAATAGCGTTGCTCTCCTCCAACCTCTGCTCGGGTATACATTATTCTATCATTATTATAAGCAATTTGTGGTCTTACATTAGAAAAGAAGGCCAAGCTGTCTCCAGACTCTGCAAGTATATCGGTAGCACTTTTACCCAGCAACGAGTCGTAGCCATCCAAGTTTTGCTGAAATGGCTGCGAACGCAAATCCATTTCGTTGAAACCATTAGCATATACAGTAAATTTTCCTTTGGTAACTGACGTACCTAGATGTGCTACGGATCTCCCGTAGTTACGATCTGAGTATTGAAACTCAGCTACTATTCTGCTATATCTAGTAATAAGTATACGTGGTGTGAAAGTAATCTCACCCGTGTTATAATTGATTACATAATCATTGTCTTCTCCCCTTGTAAGTTGCTTACCATCCAGATATACATTCTCCGTGCCTGCTATTACTACTATGAATATCTCACCTTTATCTCCTGATAGTCTGTACGGACCACTATTACCTTCTATTCCATTTATAGTATTTCTGCTAAATCTGCCTCTGGAGATGGCAGCTTCTGCTTCTGTGGCCACTCGCCACTTATCGTACCATTTTACATTGCTGAGTTGTACACCTCTCGATTTTTTATAGTAGTTTATGAAATAGGAATTGGCTGGTCTACTCATCAAAAAATCACCCAAAGTGAGCTCTAAGCTATCTCGCTTAAGCGTAATATACACCTGATCAAAGTCTTGTATCTGTTGGGTATTTCCTTCTGGTTGTATGGGGTTATTTTCATCACTGATTACAGCAAGCACTTCCACATCGTTGGCTAGAGTACCACTAAGCCTTAGATTTAAATTAGAATTTACTACTACGTCTTGTGCATTCCCGAAACCGATGCCACGCGATACGTTTCCTGCAGTTCTTAGGTTTCCATAGCTGGCAAAGGTCTGATTAGCCGAGGGAGTGTACGAGAATGGATTTTGCTCTAAGGCGATTCTTATGGCCCTAATGTCTTTGTTTTGATAGGTTACACTTATGATAAGCTTACGGTAAATGATATATATACTGTCTAAGGATTCCACAACTTTCCACGTAATCTGATTATCTATTTGCTCATAATCTATAGGGGAAGAATATCCAATTATCTGAAGAGAATTAGGTATTACAAATCCAGAATCGAAGAGTAAGGTCTCATTAGCAAGCGGTTTTATCCATTTAGAAAATTGAGTGCTTTGCTGCCCAAAAGCAGTTGAACTAATACAAAGCAGCAGTATGGATAGGTATTTTAACAATCTATAGAATTAGCTAAAACAAAATAACGCTATTTAGACATTAAAATGTATACCTAGTGAATATGCTTTTGACTAGGTATCTACTACATTGGCATCTGCCTCGCCAGATTCGCCTTGGCTCCCTGCCTTTATAAGACCGTAAGACATATAGATACTAGTAATAATAACCACCCATAATATTATACCTTGTTGAAATTGGCTGGAAATCATCGTTTCTGGAATGCTATAAAAAAGCAGAATGGTAATTAAACCTCTAGGAGCCACATATTCTACTACTGCAGTTGCTTCTTTAGCAAATGTTTTGAGCAGCACTATACGGACCAAAAGTATACCTATAAACACGATAAGGCTAATGAGCAGTACTTCTAAATTTACAAGCTCAGCAAGATTAATAGTTATACCAAAGACTATAAAGAAGAAAGTCCGTAATACAAAAGCTGTTTCTCTTGATATAATATGAAAGTCTTTCTCCATTTTTACAAATTCCATTCTACTCATTAGATTTTTGAGTGGACCTAAGAATACTAAGTGATGGTTTTTTAATATTAATCCAAAAACTAAGATAAGAACTAATGGGCTAAGGTGAATCATCTTGCCCAAAGCATAAATAAGAATGAGGATAGAGATAAAGAAGAAGAGCTTAACCTTAGCATTTAGAAACTTAAACAGCAATACTAGACCTACTCCTACGAGCATAGATACTATTATAGTTAACAATACCTCTATGGCAAATTCACCAATGGAGCTACCTACCTTATGTGTTGCTAAAATACTCACGACCAAATTAAAAACCATAATGCCTACAATATCGGAAATACAGCTTTCGTAGATGAGCAACTCCCTGTCATACTCCAGTAGGCTAGCCACACTAGGTATCACTATTGCACTAGAAATAACGGCTAATGGAGTAGCATATAACACAGATACCGCAAATGGCATATCTAAAAAGAAGTAGAATATCGGGGCTATCAATAGCATACTGCCTAACAAGCCAAGAATAGCTAAAATAGTTGCCTTCCATATCAGTTTACTTTTTGCCCTGGAGAGTTCTAAATCTAACGCTCCTTCTAGTACAATCATAATTAAACCTACGGTGCCGAGTATTTTGAGATAAGGGAAAAAGTCTATACTGTACTCGGGATGCAAGGCTAAGTATTGACCTAAACCAACACCAGCTACTATGAGCATAAGTACAGACGGTATATTAGTACGTTTCGAAATCTCATTAAAAAAATAAGAAAGTACGATACATATAGATAAGGAAACTATGATTATGTTGTAATCCATTGAGGGACAAATTTAAACGTGATAGCGTATATATAGTGTTAAAGTATTAAAAAGTACCGCACAAATCTCGCTTAAAAAAAACTTAAAATTTTCTAGACAACATTTTACCCAACTATAGATTAACACATAATGGCTTAGTCTACATCCAAGTATCATTCACCTTCTAGCAGATGACTTGATGTGCTAGCCCTAAATTACAGGATTAGCAACCTAAACTTATTTTTACAACATTTTAGGAAGTAGGACCAGCGAGTAAAAGTATCCAAGCACAGCTTTTCTATACTCTACATAGTTTTCGATGTACTTTTCTCTAGCATCTATCCACTTTAGCTCTCTATTATTTACTATAAAAAGAGAACTCTCCCCCAGTGTGAGTTTCGTCTGTTCTGCAGAAAGAAGCGTTCCGTAATTAATAGAAGCTGTTTTCCATAACGCTACACTTTTTTTAAGCTCAATTGAATTGTAATAATATGTTTTTTGTGCATTCTCTATTTTGATCAGCATCTCATATTTTTTATTCCTTATAATTTCTCCATTATAGATCAGTTGCTTCGCCTTTGCTCTTTCTTTTCTTAAGAATAAAGGCATATTTACATTTAGCCCTACATAGTGATTGCTAGCTATGTTATAATTAAAATCAGATAGAGTATTAGCACTCTCTTGTAAGCGAAAAGCTACATCTACTTGTGGTTTAAAATATTCTTTTGCCAAGTATATGTTCGCTTGATTTATTAAAGAATCTGTTTCTAATAAGCGTATTACAGGATGTGTATTTACAAAATTCTTCCCCAAAATACTATCTGGAAAAATGGCATCATACTCCATATCAACTTCGGGTGCTAATGCCTCATTGGCTCTATTTGGCAGCCAGATATAGTTTAGAATATAGTTGCTATATTTTTGATATTTGATGAGATTAGCGATGTAGTAAGCCGTTCTATTTTGAAAATTGATAAAGGCCTCTAGCGTGTCTATATCTGCCGCTTCGCCAATTAGGTTCTTCCGTTTAATAAAATTTAGGCGACTATTCGCAAGTATTACCGCTTCCTCTGATATTTTTAAAACCATTATAGATCCATACCAATCCCAGTACTGCTCTCCCGCCTCTAGCAGATAGTCATTTACACTCAAAGTATTCACGAGTGAAGCGGCATCATTCTCAAGCCGCTGTTGCTTTAAATATGTTCTGTCAGCATCTGTAAACATTCCTGCACCTAAAGGCAGTTCTATACCAGCATACGCCAAGCCAGAACTCGGAATATTACTCTCCGGATTTAAAAATATACCGTCATTTATAAGTAGTCCTCCGTCTACCTTTATACCTAAAGGTGTCTTTATTTGCACTCCCGTTTGCTGCTTGTTATAGTAGTTCTTATCATCGAACTCCTTTACACTATACTGCCCTCCTATCTTAGGTTCGAATGCACCCTTTGCCGCTAAAAATTCTTGATTTTGAATAGATACTTCTAATTGGGCATTTTTAATTGCTGGAGCATACTCAAGTGCCTGTTTTAGAAACGAAGACTCATTGAGAATGAGAGTATCTGGAAGTTGTGCCAATAAACTAGCAGCTGCAGCCCATAGAATGATTATACTACTCAGTAACCTTCTCATTTTTACTTTGCGATTTAGTTTGGTAGTAGTCTGGTGGAAACCCGTTGAGTTGTCTCCAGAGCTCATACCATACAGGTACAGAATTAAGTAGTGCTACTCCTCTAGCACCAGAGCCTATTCGTATCTCATCTGGCCAAGGCTTTTTAGATGATTCCTCTACCAATACTCTGTACTTCCCATTTGGGCTAATATTATAATCGATAGCTTGTACAGTGCCAGGGAAGGTGCCATAAGTAAGTGCTGGCCAACCAGAAAATACGATAGACGGCCATCCATCAAATAGAAACATCATCTCATTGCCTTTTGTAATAAGTGGTAAATCAATAGGCTCTACAAATACCTCAACAGCCTTTTTCCAATTCTTAGGAATGATCGTAATAATAGGTGTGTTTTCTTTTATATTCTCCCCTATACCCGCTTGTAGTGCTTGTGTTACAAATCCATTGCGAGGAGCAAGTACATAGTAAAAATCTTGGCGTAGTTCGTAGTTAGCCAATTGATTTTTGACCTTTGCCATATCACTAAGTCCAGCATACAGCTCGCTTCCTGCAGAGCTTTTCTTAGACTGTACATCACTTATTTTTTCTGCAAACTCACTTACTACCTGATCTTGCTCTATCAAGGTATTGATATACTTATTTACACTCAAGCCGTATTTATTTTCCTTCTCTATGGCTTTTGCCTTTGTTTCTTGAAGTTTCAACTTCCTGGTCTCCAGATCCGTCAAAGAAATAAGACCTTGATTATACATCTCCTCTTGCCTACCTAGCCTGCTTACGGCTGTTTGGTAATCTATCTCTGCCGCTTTCCACCCTGCACTATCTGTAGATACTTGAAGCTTAGCCTGCTTTACGGTATTGTCTATTGTGCGTATTTTGAGTTTTTGTAAATCATTTAAAGAATGAATCTGATTATCTAGTGCTTTTAGCTTGTCCTCATAGGCATTTATACCATTAGCTTTTGCTTGTACTTGTTCTTTTGTACGTTCTATAAGCTGCGGATCAAAATACTCTGTCTTTATCTCCGATAGATATACAATAGTATCTCCTTTTTCTACTAGATCACCCTCTTGTACGTACCATTCCTCTATCTTACCTGGTATAGTGTTTTGTATAGTCTGTGGACGTTCATCTGGCCTTAGAGCCGTTACATATCCCTTGCTTTGTATATTCTGCGTCCAAGGCAGGAAAAGGATTATAAGCACTATAATAAATAAGCCAATTAATACTTTGAGAAATACTCGTCTTGCTAGGTTATTTTTCACATCATCTACTGATGCGTATCCACGCTCCCAAACTTTATTCTGAATGCTGTTTTTAGAAATGTTTAACATAATTTTCTTCTAACTTAGTTCTATTACTACATCGCACTCCCTTATCACTCGCTCATTATTAGAGACTATTACCAGTGTTTTATCCTTGCAAAAATTCAACAAAAGATTAAGCAGTAACTCTCCATTACTGGGCTTTAGTGCCGAGAATAAGTCTTCTACAAAGACTAACTTCGGACTCGTAACCAATGCCCGAGCTACTAATAGTCTAACTCTATCTGTACCAGAAAAAACTCTTTCAGAGTTTAAAATCACGTGATCGTATGCATCTGGGAAAGATTCTACTAGCTTATCTAAGCCTACTTGCTGCATTATTTTCACCACTTCTTCATCTGTTATACCCTCTCTACCCAATGAAACATTTTCTAAAAACGAGCCGTAAAATATTTCTTGATCGTCTAGTATACAACCTATTTCCTTCCTAAGCTCTTGGGTATTTAGATTCTGTAATGGGACGTTATTATACAATACTGACCCACTATAATTATCTATACTCGTACTCAAAATCTTAATGATAGAGGATTTACCTGAGCCAGTATCTCCAGTGAGAC
This sequence comes from Bacteroidia bacterium, assembly GCA_041689715.1. GTDB lineage: Bacteria > Bacteroidota > Bacteroidia > NS11-12g > UBA9320 > UBA9320. The sequence continues at coordinate 17,086 of JBDNFQ010000142.1, read as the reverse complement.
ACGTATTACTACCCGCAGGTATTTTAAAACTGATGTCTTTATTGACTAGATTTTGCTCCAGCGTTCCGTATATATCTAAGTGTTTTAGTTCTATACCTATCTTATCTTCTCTATTTAAGACTATTCCATCATCAGAATCCTTGTCTAACGGCATGTCCGTTACCTTGCCCATCTTCTCTACAGAAGTAAGCACATCGTAGATTGCCTCCATACTCATTATAAGTTTTTCTGATGAGTTTAGTATTAAAATTATTACGATTTCCGATGCCACAAACTGGCCTATAGTAATGCCGTTTTGAATTAGTAGAATAGCTCCTATAACAAGCAGCCCGGCAGTAACTAAGGTCTTCAGCCCAATAATACTTCCGTACTGACCTAGCAGTACTTTAAAGTGTTCTTTACGGGAATCTATATAGTTATTTACTATCTCATCGGTTCTTTTTAAGTTTAGATTAGAAGCTTCGCTCAATTTAAAAGTAGGCAGAGCTCTTGCTAGCTCTGTAAGCCAAAATGCCATTTCATATTTGTTATTACTCTCTGCTAAGCTAGTTCTCATACCTGACTTAGATGTCAAGTAAATTATTAGAAATAGAATTAATAAAAGCACAAATCCGAATGCTATAAAAATAGGATGATAAAGAGATAGGAGTATTAAGCCAAAAATTATTTGAAGGATGGATGTACTGAAATCCATTAGTATTTTACTTAAACTTTTCTGAATAGTAACAGTATCAAAGAAACGATTGACTAACTCTGGTGCATAATAATTACCTAGCTTTTTAATTTGAAACCTAGGTATACGATATGCAAAATCAAATGCGGCTCTAGCAAATAGTCTCCGCTGCAATATTTCTACAATATACAACTGCATGATTTGAAAAATTCCTGCTACAGCTACGCCAAGCATCACTATTACAGTAAGTATACCCCAACTAGCAGATAGTCTGCCTGCTAGCACTAAGCCCATAATAGCTTGTATACCAATAGGCAGGGATAGATTTATCAACCCGTTGCACGTAGCATAGAGATAGAGATAAATTAAGTCCCTTTTATCTTGTTTTAGTAGGCCAAAAAAACGCTGTGTTGGTGTCATTTTATTCTTATTGAATGGTAGATGCGGTTAGGTGTAAAACAAATTCCTTAAGCGACTTATGATCATCTTCTGACACATCGGTAAGTCGAGGTAAGTGCTCACTAAAAAATATCTGATTATGACAAGTCTCTATGATAGTAGACGCTAGCGAATGTGAATGCTTGTATTTTGGGTTAATATTTAATATGAGTTTAGAAATTAGACTGCACAGACCTTTATATGCCAAGAATGCACCTTCATTATTTTCAGCATCTACATCTTTTACTAGATATACTTTAGCTCCTTCGGAAATGATAATATTATACAATTTTTTCTCATCGATAAACTCAAAATTATTATCTTGCTCTATAGGCGATGCAAGCAACTCGATGGCTGTTTCTAATTTAAAAAAAGCGGAGGAGTGGTTATATGTTGTAATAAGAATGCGGTTTTGAAGCCAACTCCAATACCAATTTACTAGATAGACAAGCAACTTATGCTTGTTTTCGAAGTAGCGATATACAGACGCCTCAGTAGACCCCATAGCTACCGCAAGTTTCTTAAATGTAAACTGCTCTAGCCCTATTTCAGCAAGCAGATTAATGCTTTCGGTCAGAATACGCTTTCCTAGTTCAGACTTAATAGGGTCCTTCAGACAAGCACTTTGGCTAACTTTAAATGTTAAATTCGATAGCATAACTTACAGACTGCAATAGTAATACTATTGCACAGAAATTGTAACATTTTTATTTTCAAATTGTTTTACAATTAGCCTATCATTTTAAGAGATTTACTCCGTCAAACTCCTCTGGTGTTTTTAGCCCAAGTAAATTCAATATTGTAGGAGCAACATCAGCTAATTTGCCATCCTTCACAAACTTGATGTCGCTATCTAGTAAATAGATTGGAACCAAATTGATACTGTGAGCTGTGTTGGGTGTTCCATCCGCATTTACCGCCATATCTGCATTACCGTGGTCTGCTATTATGATAAAACTGTATCCTTCTCTTTGTCCATACTCCACTAGAGCATGAGCACAACTATCTACCGTTTCGCACGCTTTTACTATCGCATCAAAAACACCCGTATGCCCTACCATGTCTGGATTTGCATAGTTTACACATACAAAATCGTAGTCTACTTTTCGCATAGCTACCATTACCTTTTCGGTAAGCTCCACTGCACTCATTTCTGGCTGCAGATCATAGGTAGCTACTTTGGGAGATGCGGCCATTACTCTATCTTCTCCATCAAACGGCTCTTCTCTGCCTCCATTAAAGAAAAAAGTAACGTGAGGGTACTTCTCCGTTTCCGCAGCTCGAAGTTGAGTTTTGCCAGCACCTTCTAGTATCTCCCCTAGCGTATTCTTAAGGTCTTGACTATCGAAGAGCACGTGAACATTCTTATAGGTCTTATCGTACTCAGTCATCGTAAAATAATGAATACCAAGTGTATGCATACCTATTTCTGGCATATCTGCTTGAGTCAGTACCGTACTTATTTGTCTTCCCCTATCTGTTCTAAAGTTAAAACAAAGTACAATATCATCCTCAGCCATAATACCCTCTTTATCCAAAATCACTGGTTTGATAAACTCATCTGTAATACCAGCACTATAATTAGCTTCAAAAGCTTGAGTATAATCTAAATAGCTTTCTCCTGCACCATTTGTAAGCATATCGTAAGCTAACTTAGTACGTTCCCACCGCTTATCTCTGTCCATGGCATAGTATCTTCCACATAAGGTGGTTAGCTTACTCTTACCAAAATGCTTAGACTCTACAACTTCCTTTATATATTTCACCCCATTATTGGGGTCAGTATCTCTACCATCTGTAAATGCATGTACGTACACTCTATCATCTAATCCGAGCTCTTGAAACAGTTGTGTGAGTGCTAGTAAGTGATCTAGACTACTATGCACTCCTCCATCGCTTACTAATCCCATAAGATGTATTTTGCGTTTAGGGTTCTCTTTTGCCAAGCGTAGAATATTTTGAAAAGCATCCATCGTAAGGACTTCTTTATCTCTAAATGCTTTGTTGATACGCACTAGCATTTGCCATACTACTCTCCCAGCACCTATATTCATATGCCCTACTTCTGAGTTTCCCATCTGTCCGTCTGGTAATCCTACGTTTTCTCCAAAGGTTTTTAAAGTGGCGTGTGGCGTAGACTGTAAGCTATCTATAAAAGGAGTTTTTGCCTTAAAAATAGCATCAGAATTATCCTTTTTGCCAATTCCCCACCCATCTAAAATTAGTAAAGCAACTTTTTTCATATTAGTGCTACAAAGCTACTATAGACGCAGTCTATTGTAAAGACAAAGTCACACAACTTACCTACATTACAGACCAAAATTTTATTGCCTTTATCGAAATAGCAGTTTTTAGTTCCACTTTCCTATGATATTTGAAGTAACATTTTATAATCTATACCGTTAGATACACGTTGCTTATTTGAAATATCTACTTTCTATATTGATAGCCCTATGTGGCATTTCATCTTTGGCACAAAACCACTATGTACTTCGCGGATATGTTACCAATGCAGATGCTGAGCCTTTGGTGGGTGTATATGTACGTTCATCTAACCAGGGTGTAGGAACCATTACAAACGAGAAGGGCCAATACGAGCTTAGAATTCTCGAGGGGTTAAATAGAGTGTCTTACAGTTTTATAGGCTACGAAACTCAGCAGCTAGACGTGGTAACAAAACAAGGCGTAACTCAAAATATACGGCTCGAAGTATCTTTAAATGATATAGGTACGGTAGAAATTAATAATAAACGAAAAGATTTATCGTATGACATCATTAGCCAAGTCATAGAAAAAAGAGCAGAATATGAGAATCAATATATTACTCAAAAAAGGCACGTCTATGTAAAGAGTGTAGAGCGAAATACCTCTATTTACAAAGACAAAAAAGAAGAAGACAAAGAAGAAGATGTACTAGAAGAGCTCAAAGATACTACCCCAAACTTAAATCTCTTTGAAGGAGATTTCACCCAGCATCTCAAAAACCCCATTGGCTTTAAAGAAGTAAAGGAAGCTGCTAAAAAATTAGGGAGCCAACGCACCTTATTTTACACTTCTACTACAGATGCAGATTTTAATTTTAATGCTAATCTGATCTATGTAAAACGACTAGGAGATAACCAATACATAAGCCCAATAAGTGCTGCCGCCTTGCTTGCTTATAAGTATAAACTAATAGGCTCTAGATATGAAGGAAATCTAAAAATATATACTATCCGTGTATCGCCTCGAAAGATGGGTAACGCCCTTTTTAAAGGAGAGATAGAAATATGGGATAGTTTATTTACCATAAAAAGAGTGAATCTGAATGTATCTAAAAACTCACTGATCCTTTACGATGCATTCAATATTCAACAATCCTACATTTTTGTCGAGGGCAAAAAGGTTTTGGATAAAGAAAATTTGACTTGGACCATTAAAACCAAAAATGGTACGTCTGAAGGATACTGCGATGTGACCTACTCTCAGTATGTTTTTGACTCGATCTATGCAAAACGTTTTTTTAATGCAGAGATAGGAACTACCAAGGAAGATGCTTACGAAAAAGATACTAGTTTTTGGGCCAAGATAAGACCCGTTCCTCTCACAGATGAAGAGGCCAAATACATTGATTACCAAGATAGTATTCTGCGAATACATACAAGTAAAGTCTACTTAGACTCTATAGATTCAGCGTATAATAAAATCACCATTCTTAAACTTGCTTGGAATGGTTTTGGCCATATCAATAGAGAAAAGAAAACACTTTGGAGCTTTGATCCAGCCATAGGACTTATAAATCCTGTTGCAATTGGGGGATTTAGAGTTCGATACGGCATAAGTTACTACCGTAAATTTGAAAACCGTAAAGCTATTAGAATAGCCCCCTCTCTGAACTATGGATTTCGTAACCAAGATATGAAAGGAAATTTTGGCGGCTACTACCTCTATAATCCTAAAAAGCTCTCTTCTGTCTCTGTAAATATGGGTAGTGATTTTGGGTTTGTAAATAACTTTGCCACGTTTGCAGACATTCTAAATCGGAGTAACTTCTTTGTGCAGAAATATGTAAATGCAAGTCATCGTACCGAACTCTTTAATGGATTCTACACGTGGATAGGTCTGAGACGGACCACTAGATCTGATCTAGGAGATTTTAAATTTAACCCCAGATTTGACTCTGCTTTTGCAGATAATAATCCGAAACGTTTTCAGAGTAATGCTATTGTTTTAGCAAGTGTGGGCATCTCTTATACGCCCAAACAACTTTATATACAAGAACCCAAAGAAAAGATAGTAATCGGCTCCAAGTTTCCTACTTTTCAGCTATACTATTCACAGGCAGTAGCTGGTCTTTTAGGTTCTAAGGCATCATTTAAAGAATTAGACTTTTCTGTAAGTCAAAAATTCAATGTAGGTATCTTTGGTCAGTCAGAATACTCAGTCTCGTTTGGGGGCTTTTTAGACACCTCTAAACTTCAGATAATGGACTATCGCTACCAGCGTGGCGGAGACCCCATTTTCTTACTCCCTCCTATGTTTGGCTACCAACTTATTGATAGCACGTTTGCTACATTTGGTGCAGTGCTAGAGAGTCATTACACCCATCAGTTCAATGGTTTTATCACCAGTAAAATACCGGGAATAAAACAACTGGGAATAAAAACTATGGTAGGAGGTGGACTACTCATAGTACCAGAGCGGGATTACCAATACTCTGAAATCTTAGTAGGTATTAATAGGATTTTTAAAATAGGAAAAGACCGCTTTAGATTTGGAGCGTACTACGTAGTAGGTCAATCCAATACTAGAGGTTTTTCCTCTGGGTTCAAATTTTCTATAAATCCATATAACCCAGAAACCAATTCTTGGAGTTTCTAGAACATTAAGTCAGTCAATTCCACTTATTATTGTACCAATGACCATCTCAGAGGCACAAAAAACCATAGACACATGGATTACTACCATAGGTGTCCGCTATTTCGACCCGCTTACCAATACAGCTATACTTATGGAAGAAGTAGGAGAAGTAGCCAGAATAATGAGCCGAAAATATGGCGAACAAAGCTACAAAGAGTCTGATAAAGAAGTAGACTTAGGTGATGAAATGGCAGATGTGCTATTTGTTTTGATGTGCTTAGCAAATCAAAGTGGCATTGATTTAGAACAAGCACTGGTTAAAAATCTAGACAAGAAAACTACTCGAGACGCCACTAGACATAAGGAAAATAAGAAACTACAGTAAAGGCACTATATTTGAAATACTAATTAATATGAATAAAATACTAACCGTCATACTCTCTTTATTTACTACCGCTATACTGGCCCAAACTCAAGCAAAAACTCCTAAAGGGTCTATAGGAATAGGCTTACACATAGCTTGCCCTCAGAGCGAACTAAAGGACATAGATTACGATCCTGGTTTTGGTCTTAACCTCTCCTACCTTACTAGGGAATACCCCTATAAATCTAAAGTAAACTTTCAGGTGGGAGCAAGAATGGATTTTGCCAATATGCAGTCTAAAACCTTCGATTCTGTTGCTGTAGCACAGCCAGCAGATGGGACTCCTATAGTGGGATATGCTAATGTAAAGGCTTCTAATCGTATGTACGGATTTTTTGGTTTAGTTAGATTAAACTTTGGCACACAAGAGGATAAATTTGTACCTTACATAGACTTACTTGCTGGACATAGAAGCTATAATACATACCAGAATATCTCACTTCATAAACCAGAAGAAAATCCAGACTACGAAAGCATTACACTTACTGATAAAGTAGTGTATACCAATCGTTTTCATTATGGAGCTGGCGTAGGTATCAGGTACAACCTAAACTCTAGCATATCGCTTGACGCCGGATTTACATACACTTTTGGTAAGACGGGAGCAGCACTGCCTCTAAACAACATAACACGATCTGTAGGCGGTGATGAGATAGATTACACACAGTATAGCAATGTAAAAACAGACATGTTACTTATAAATGCAGGTATTCGAATTAACTTATTTAAGAGATATACCCACAAAAAAAGTTACACTCCTTCTACTACTACCACGCCTATCCCAACAAATACAAGATACAAGGATACTACTCCTGCTAAAACTAGCGAACCAACCATCCCAAAGAAAAATACCCCAAATGAGACAACCGCTAAGAAGAAGACCCCGATTAAAATAAAACCAAACGGACCCACTAAAGACAAGGATGACAGGAGCTAAAGAACTATCAGCCAACTATTGGGATAATAGATATAAAGAGGAACAGACAGGATGGGATATCGGGTATCATAACCCTATACACACGGATTATATAGAAAAGAACTATCCCAAAGACGCATACATACTGGAGCCAGGAGCTGGCAGTGCATATGAAGTAGAATATCTCTGGAAGAAAGGATATAAAAATGTCTATGCATGCGACTATGCTCTAGAAGTAAAGGAAAGATTTCTCAAGAGAGTTCCGGACTTCCCACCAGAACAGTACATATCTGGCGATTTCTTTGCTATGGAAAAGCAATTTGACGTAGTATTAGAGCAAACCTTCTTTTGTGCTATTAATCCTGCACTTCGTGCTCAGTACGTAGAGCATATGCACACTATACTAAAGCCTAATGGTAGAATATATGGAGTACTCTTTGAAATGGATAAGCCAGAGGGCCCACCATTTGGAGGAAATACAAAGGAATACAGGAGTTTATTCTTAGATAAATTTGAGATTGCCACGATGAAACAAAGCCTAGAATCTATACCGCAGCGTATGGGCTCAGAGTTGATAGTAGAATTTATAAAAAAATAATAGGATTCTTATTGCAAGATTTGAAATGGCGATTATTTTTGCAGCCGCTTACGAGGATAAACGTTTTTTAAAGTAAGCAACATCAAGCGAAAGTAGCTTCCGCCGCGACGGAGTATGAGCATCAGGAGATGTTTTTATTATGCTGCTTTGCACATTAAGCGAAAGTAGCTCAGCTGGTAGAGCATCACCTTGCCAAGGTGGGGGTCGCGAGTTAGAATCTCGTCTTTCGCTCAAAGTAGTCGTAAGTTCGTCCCGATAGCTATCGGGATCGTCTTTCGCTCAAAACAAAAAGGGAGTAATCCCTTTTTTTGTTTGATGCTTGGGTGGTGGAATCGGTAGACACGTTGGACTTAAAATCCAATGTCCGCAAGGACGTACGGGTTCAAGTCCCGTCCCGAGTACAAATCAAAGCCTCAACTAGTCCAGTTGGGGCTTTTTTATGCAAGACTATTGTGTTTGTCCTCCTGATAGATATTTGTGGAGGTTTTTAATAAATTATTTATATATATATATGGCAACATTTTACGTTATCTATTCTCGCTCCATTGACAACTTCTATGTAGGAAGTAGTATAGACTATGAGATGCAACTTGAGCAGCATCAAAAGAATCATCTTCCAAAAGGTTATAAATCTGGTGCAACCGACTGGTCTCCTTTCTTTGTAATAGACGACATACCAATAGACACTGCTAGAAGAATAGAAAAACACGTCAAGAAAGTGAAGTCTCGTGAGTACTTCGAAAGCCTTAAAAAGAATCCAGAGATAGCAGAGAAACTTGTTGTGGAGTTTAACACAGTTCGGAATAATCCCGATAACAATAAGGAAACGTCCAAGGAATAAATTACAGCCTTAACTATTCCTTTATATAATTATTAGGAATTAGCTGTGTATGATTAGAAATAGGGCTAGATAAGCATTTAAGCTGTACTATAAATTATTGGAAATCATTTAAGAAGGGGCTATTGAAGTTTTAGCTATTGTAAGTCCCTTAGTTTAGGATGACCGCGTGAGTTCTAGTTCCTATTTGTAAGGATTACTAAATTTTTTATCTGTAACTAACGTGTGGTCTGTTAATGTTTCTAGGAAGGCTTTTAACTGCGTTTTCTCTAATTCAGTAAGACCCATTTTAACGGGAGTTTTAGTAGCATTATTTATAAGATGAGGATCTAAATTTGGATTTGGTTGTATTCCTCTATTATAATGCTCTATTACTTGGTCCAGTGAGGTCATACTTCCATCATGCATAAATCTTCCTCTTACAGCTATATTCTTAAGCGATGGCGTTTTAAACTTCCCTTTGTCCAATTCATTCTGGGTATGGATATAAGTACCCTCATCTGTATTAAATTCTGACAGTCCGTTGTTACGTGCATTATCTCCTATAAATGCATCTGTAATATGACACCCAGAACAATTAACTATTGGGTGGCTCATAAATATTCTTTTGCCTATGTTCTCTTGTTCGTTAAAATTAGGAAAGTCTATAGTTCCATTTGCTACAAGGCCCCTACCTTGGTCATACTTTGAATCGTAAGAAACCATGGAGCGTACAAATTGAGCTAAAGCTTTAGCTACTCGTTCATCGGAAATCTCTTTACTGCCAAAAGCATAATCAAACAAAATAGGATAGTACGCCGTAGCACTAATTCGTTGGATGACCTCTGGCAAGGTCATCCCCATTTCTATGGAATCTTGTAAAGGTTGTAGTACTTGCTCTTCTAGTGTGGCCGCTCGCTCATCCCAAAAAAAGCGACCATTGGTGTAGTACACGGCATTAGCTAACGCCATAGAATGACGATGCGTAGCACCTCCCATAAAGCCAATACTTAATCTAGATGTATCTGTAAACCCGTGTGCTTGCTGGTGGCAAGATGCACACGATATCGTATTGTTTTTTGATAACTGATTGTCATAAAACAATACTCGACCTAATGTTGCTCCCCAGTTAGTAGTGGGGTTGGTTGCCGGTGTATTGTTCTGTATGGTGACAAATTGATTGTTAAAAAATGAAGGCAACCAAGGAGAAGCATAGTTAGCTACTTCCGATGGCAAGTTGAGATATGTACGAAGTATTTCGTCATCTGAGACGAAAGAAGGCTTTTCCTTACAAGAGTCCAGGAGAAACAAGGACATTATAAGTGCCAATAGACAATGTGGAAGTCTAGTTTGCTTCATTCTTATCTACAAATAAAAATAATCTTAGTGTAATACTACTGATTAATCCAAGGTTATATTTTATACAGCTGAAAATAAATTACTCTGATTATCATATCTAGAAACCAAAATTATGTTATCTCCAAATGCACCCAGTTTCCATGCTTTTATAGTTTTTTTTTAATTATTGGATTGATTCAAAATGTCATAATACAATCTAAAGCCTTACAACACCCACTCTTCTCCTCTTCCCGGTATAATGACCTTGGGCTGCAATGAGTCGTTTAGCGTGTCTCTAAGGTCATACATAGCTTCTTCTTCGCCGTGTACAAAGAATATCTTTTGTAAATGATTACTATCTGATTTCTCAAAATAGTCTGTAAGACCTACTATATCTGGATGTGCACTGAACACATCTGTCTGTAGCACTTTGGCAAATACATATTTATCATTCCCTTTGATGCGTATAGAACTTTTACCTTCTAGCAACTGAGCTCCTAGTGTTCCTGGCGAGCAAAAACCTGCTATGAGCACTGTACACAGTGGATTCTGAATATGATCACTGATGTGATGCTGTATTCTACCCCCTTCTAGCATTCCCGCACTACTTACTATAATGCAAGATTCTCGGTATAGTTCCATCTCCTCCACATCTTCCTCATCTTCTACCAAATGTAGGCTTTTAAAATCGAACAGACTTCCAGCTTCCTCTCTATGGTGTTGTTGTGCTTCTTCGTTCAGAAAACGAACGAACTTATTATGAATGTTGGAGCTAGCTAGTGCCAGTGGACTATCAGCAAATACTCGTACTGGAGGCAATTTGCCTTCGGTAAATAGTTTTTTGAGCGTAAAAAGGACCGACTGTGTTCTTCCCACACTAAAAGCGGGTATTATCAATCTGCCTTCTTGATTTATACAGGTATTGGTCACTTGCTCTATGAGCACCTCTTCTGCAGAGCGAGTTTCTTTGTGTTTTCTATTGCCATAGGTGGTTTCTGATACTAGCACATCTAGACCTGGCATTGGCATAGCATCTACTATGAGCTTTGCTCCTGGATTTCCTAAGTCACCGGTAAAACCAATAGTCTTAACAATTCCACCTTCTTTTATCTCTAATCGTATACTAGCAGCTCCTATGATGTGACCTGCCTCATAAAAGGTAAAAGAAACAGCATCATTCAACTCAAATTTTCTGTAATAGTCATACGTTAAAATCTGCTCATTGGCTTTTTTCACTTCTCCAAAACCATATAGCCTTACGCTCTTTTTACGTTTGCTATTATTATTCTGAATGTTTACAGAATCTATCCAAAGTTTTTCTAGCAAGTAAGCAGTAGGCTCTGTGCAAATTATCTCACCTCTAAAACCTTGTTTTACTAGATTAGGAATATTGCCACTATGATCTATGTGAGCATGTGTAAGAAGTAGAACATCTATATCTTTCGCATCGAACGCAAAATTTGCGTTAATTTCTTTATTTGATTTATCCTCATAATCTATCCCACAATCTACTAATATGGTATATCCGTTTTCTAACTCTAATAAGTGCATGCTGCCTGTTACTTGCTTGGCAGCTCCCCAACATGTGTATTTCATCTATTACTAAACTTACCGTGCAATAATAAGTTTGGAAAGTGTATAAGTCGAATTTGCTTCACTGTAAATCTTAACAGTGTACACACCACTTGCTAAATGAGCTACGGAGATATGCTCCATGCCTTTTGTTTGCTGTACTAACACTTCTATTCCGTATGAATTAATAAGAGAAACTTCTACTTGTTCTGCTTTTGGGATTGAGATACTAAAATAGGATGCTGCTGGTACTGGCAGCAAATTGAATTGATTACGATTTATCTTCTCTACTCCTACTACAGTTTGTATTCTGCTAAAGTATAATGTAGCTGCAACAGCTCCTTTTATCACTTCTTTTAGTGCAGGAATATCAATATTGGCAGTAATATCAGTTGCATTATGATAGTGTGAATTGGGAGTGTTTTGATATAGTCCTATTACCACAAGACCTACATCTTCAAAAGGTACGTAGTCCGACCTTTCTGCTTTTCCTAGAATAGGCGATATGGTAGTATATAAATAGACTAGCCTAGCTAGAGTATCGTTCTTACGATACGACATTTCATTATTGTTAATAGGGGAATCATCTTCATCTCTCTCGCATACTATAGTAGTATTATTAGAAGTAATAGCTCCCCCTATTTGATCTAGATTGAACATTAGTTGTACTTCCTCCTCGGTTTGATCTGCTAATGTATTTGCAACATAGTGTCTGCTTCCTAACAAACCATTCTCTTCTGCACCAAAATTGATAATGCGTACCCCTATTTTTATATCTATATCTTTTATAAGTCGGGCTATTTCTAATGTAGCTATTACTCCACTCCCATTATCGTTAGCTCCTGGGCCTTCATCTACAGAGTCAAAATGTGCACCTATAATAATCCATTTATTAGGTACAGATCCAGGTTTCTCTACTATTACGTTATACGAAATTGCTGCTCCTGTAGTAAAAGTATCCACTATAGGACTGTAGCCTAATGCGGTATACCTGTGTATGAGCCATTGGGTTGCACTATCAAAACCTGCTGTTCCAGTAGCTTTAATACCAATTTTCTCGTAGGCATATACTTGCTCTTGTATAGAGTCTACCTTATCGCACTGCTTCGCAATACGATACTCGTACTCCTGAGCAAAGCCTAGATGGCCACTGCATAGTATTATGAGAAGGAATACTTTCTGCATTTTTCCAAATGTAGTGAAATATTAAGTGTGAGAATGTCTTCTATGGGCAAGAACTCTGCAATTTTTTCTGGCCATTCTACAATGCAGAGATTACCTGAATCTATATATTCCATAAAACCAATATCTTCTATTTCTTCTAACGACTCTAGTCTATATAAGTCGAAGTGATGAATCTGCGATCCACTTACCTCATACGTATTCACTAGGCTAAAGGTGGGGCTATCCACTTGGTAGGCATCTCCACCTAAATGGCTCACCATATATTTTACCCAGGTAGTTTTACCTGCACCCAAATTACCGTGCAACAGATAGATATGCTTTTGCTGAGTGACAACGTACTCCATCATACGTGTGTGATCATTTTCTATGTCACAAATTTCGAAAGTCACGCTTATTATTTAGGTTCAAGGGCTATTATCGGCACCATCATTTCCTCCATACTTATCCCTCCATGCTGAAAAGTATCTTTATAATACTTAGCATAATGATTCAAATTATTGGGATAAACAAAAAAGTCGTTTTCTTTAGCAAAAACATATCTACTAGACATATGCTGAGTAGGCAAAAGTGCGGTTTTAGGATCTACTACTTCAAAGACTTGCTTTGCCTCGTAGGTCATTCGCTTACCCGTTTTATACCTCAGATTGGTAGTAGTGTCTTTATCGCCTACTATCTTCACCGTTCTATCTACCTTCACAGAACCGTGGTCTGTAGTTATCACTATTTTAATCTTCTTACTGCTCAAAAACTTAATGGTCTCTAGCAATGGAGAGTGCTCAAACCAGCTAAGGGTCAATGCTCTGTATGCCGCCTCGTCTTCAGCAAGCTCTCTCACTATTTTAGAATCTGTACGAGCATGAGAAAGCGTATCTATAAAATTATAGACTATAGTCACAAACTCTTCATTTAGCAAATTAGGCAGTTGCTCTACCATTTGCTTAGCATTATTAAGATTGGTTACCTTGATGTACTTAGACTCATAGCCCGTTTTTAATCTTTTGAATTGATCATTCAAAAAGAAAGACTCGTGCAAGTTTTTCCCTCCTTCGTCTTCATCATTACTCCACTTATCACCAAATTTTCTTTCTATATCCACGGGCATTAGGCCACTGAATATAGCGTTTCTAGCATACTGAGTGGTAGTAGGCAAAATACTCATATACATGTCTTCACTAGTCGTACGATAGTACTTACTTATCTCTTTTTGTATTACTCTCCATTGATCAAACCTTAGGTTATCCAACAACAATAGAAAAAAGGGTTCTCCCTTTTTCTTATGTGGCAAAATCCCTCTACTCATCAAGTTGTGAGACATCATTGGGCTTTCCTCATTGTCAGGATTGCTTTGATGTACAAAACTGATGTAGTTCTTGTTTATATACTTACTGAACTCCCTATTCCCATCTTGTTTTTGGGTCTTCAGTATCTCCTCCATACCAGTTTCCTCGCTGCTCGCCATTTCAGTTTCCCAATACACAAGCTTCTTGTACATTTCTTTCCATTTGGCCCAGTCCATATAGTCCATAAAAGCCATCCCGATGTTTCTAAAATCTTGCTGATAACGCTGAGTTACACTTTCGGTTTCTAGTCGTTTATTATCTAGTAGTTTTTTAATGGTACTCAGTATCTGTCTTGGGTTTACTGGTTTTATTAGATAGTCAGCAATTTTAGATCCTATCGCATCTTCCATTATGTGATCTTCCTCGCTCTTGGTTATCATTACCACGGGGATATTACCATCTTCTTCCTTTATTATTTTAAGCGTTTCTATGCCGGACAATCCAGGCATATTTTCATCTAAAAAAACGAGGTCAAAATGAATTTCCTTCACTTTCTCCGATGCGTCTAAACCATTATTTACAGTGGTAATCTCATATCCTTTTTCTTCTAAAAACATGATATGAGCTTTTAGATGATCTATCTCGTCATCAGCCCACAGTATCTTGATTTTGCTCATATATTAATCGGTTATATTTTAAATTTATTTAGGTAACCTTTGCATCCACAAATTATTTGAATCTAATTCAGCGTACAAAGCAAGTAATAATTCAACTCTTAAAACAATATTTTATTTCACCATTTGAATAAAAAGAAAATAATAAACGACCCTATCTATGGATTTATAACCATTCATCATGATATCGTATTTGACTGTATACAGCTGCCAGAGTTTCAGAGACTCCGCAGAATCAAGCAACTAGGGCTTACTCATTTGGTTTACCCTGGGGCACAGCACACCCGTTTTCAGCATGTCATAGGTGCTATGCACCTTATGTATATAGCAGTAAAGAGCCTTCGTTCTAAGGATGTTAAAATCTCTGAAGAGGAAGAGATTGGTGTGCTTTTAGCTATACTACTTCATGACATAGGGCACGGTCCTTTCTCTCATAGTTTAGAACAGAGTATACTCACAGACGTGCATCATGAGCATATCTCTAGTGTGCTCATGCACCAAATCAATATAAAAATGAACGGTGCTCTGGATTTGGCTATTGGGATATTTGAAAATAAATATTCTCGCAAATTTTTACACCAGCTGGTTAGTAGCCAGCTAGATATGGATAGATTAGACTACTTACGTAGAGATAGCTTCTATACGGGTGTATCTGAGGGAACTGTAGGGATAGAGCGAATTATACAAATGCTCAATGTAAAAGAAGACGAGCTCATAGTAGATCAAAAAGGGATATTCTCAGTAGAGAAGTTTCTGATGGCTCGCAGATTTATGTATTGGCAAGTCTATTTGCACAAAACCTCTATAGCCGCAGACAGTATGCTTCTCAATATCTTACGCAGAGCTAAAGAACTAATAGAACGTGGCGAAACACTATTCGCTAGCCTATATTTATACTTTTTCCTAGACAATAGGTTTACCAATAAAGACTTAAAAAACCCTGAGATATTAGAGAACTTTTGCAACCTAGATGATAGTGAAATTATAAGTGCCATTAAAGTATGGCAAAATGAAAAAGACACAACACTTGCTATACTTTGTCAAAAGCTAATACAACGTAATCTACTGAAAATCGAGATTGCAGAAACACCCTATACAGAGAACGAAATTGCTGCTAAAAAGCAAGAGGTTTGCTCCCAGTTAGGCATTCCGCCAGAGGAAGCAGATTACTTTATAGTAGCTGGCAAACTGAGCAATAATACCTACAACACAGACGGAGATACGCTAAAAATAGGCATGAAGGATGGTTCACTCAAAGAACTATCAGAGGCTTCTGAGATCTATAATCTATCGGCGGACAATAAGCCCACAATTAAATATTTTATTACCTCTCTTAATTAGGTTAAATTTGCCATCTATTGAGACTTACAGCAGCTAAAATAGCAGAGATAGTTAACGGTACTGTAGAGGGTAATCTAGACCAAATCATTCGTACTGTTTCTAAAATAGAAGATGCAGCGAACGAGAGTTTATGTTTCCTATCTAACAAAAAGTACTCTCATCATCTAAAGACTACCACCGCAGGCATAGTACTCTTAGACGACACTTTCACCGATATACCAAGCGGCCTCACCGTAATACGATGTTCGCATCCGTACGTAGCTTTCTGCACCATATTAATTCAATACTTCGATTATAAGAGCCCTTACCAAACAGGAATACATCCCACTGCCGTAATAGAGCCAAATGCTATCATTGGAGAAAACTGTCACATTGGTTCAAATGCCTACATAGGCCATAATGTGCAACTAGGTGATAACTCAAAAGTATTAGCCAATACTTGCATTTATGAAAATTCTACGATAGGAAATAACACCCTATTACATTCTAACGTGTCCGTTTATTACGATTCTGTAATAGGTAGTGACTGCATTATTCATTCGGGTACAGCTATAGGTTCTGATGGGTTTGGTCATGCTCCTTTGCCAGATGGCACATACATCAAAATACCACAGATAGGTAATGTAGTGATAGGCAATAAGGTAGAGATAGGAAGTAACACGAGTATAGACCGAGCTAATATGGGAAGTACCATAATAGGCGATGGCTGCAAACTAGATAACCTAGTGCAAATAGCACACGGCGTAGAGCTAGGCCAAAACTGTATAGTAGCAGGTGGTGTATGTATAGCTGGCAGTGCCAAAATAGGCGATAATTGTGTATTTGCTGGGCAAAGCGGTGTAGTAGGTCACGTAGTAGTGGCAGACAAGACTACACTTGGCGGCCAAGGAGGAATAAACAAAGATATTAAAGAGCCAGGAGGAATATTTACTGGCTCTCCTCATCTCCCATTCAAAGATGAGATGAAAAGCAGGGTAATGTGGCGTAACTT